>NZ_JAGQBM010000013.1:0-66220 GCF_024345635.1 Cyanobium sp. Lug-B | reverse complement strand
TGCGCCCCTCGGATCGGTCGCCCCAGGGGGCGCTCCAGGTGTCGTCCTCCAGCCGGTCCGGGCGGCGGACCGTGCGCCGCAGCGGCGGACGCCCCCCCTGGCGCAGGGCGAGGGCGGTGGCGCCGGCACTGAGGGCCGCGCCACCGCCGGCCGCCACCGCCATCCACAGGCCGATCGGCAGGCTGGGGGTCTGCCAGGTGAGCAGCCGCAGGGCCAGGGAGGGACTCGGGTTGAGGGCCGCCACCAGCAGGGTCACCAGCAGCGGCGAGAGCAGGGGCAGCAGCAGCAGGCGAGGCAGCACGGTCCGGAGCGTCAGGAGGTGGAGACTTCGTCCGGGGCGGACCGGCCCACGGGCCCCTGCCAGCGCTGCAGGGAGCCGAGCTGGAGGCCGAGGGTGTCGAAGACGCGGATCACCAGGAAGTCCACCATCTCACCGATCGTGGTGGGCTGGTGATACCAGGCCGGAACCGGCGGGGCGATGCGGGCACCGGCCTCGGCCAGGCGGGTGAGGTTGCGCAGGTGCACCAGGTTCCAGGGCAGTTCCCGCGGCGCGATCACCAGGGGCCGTCCCTCCTTCAGATGCACGTCGGCGGCCCGTTCGATCAGATCCAGGGCCACGCCGGAGGCGATCCGGCCGACGGTGCCCATGCTGGCCGGCAGGATGACCATGCCTCGGGTGAGGTAGCTGCCGCTGGCGATGGCGGCGGCCTGGTCGTTCCAGCGATGGCAGTGCAGCCGGCCGGAGCTGCAGCCGGTGCGTTCCCGCCAGAAGCGCTCCTGGGCGTCGGGCTCCGACGGCACCCGCAGGCCCATCTCCGCCTGCCAGACCCCGATCGCCCCCCGGCTGGTGACCATCTCGACCGGCAGGTCGTCCTGGAGCAGCAGCTGCAGGGCCCGTTCCGCCAGGGGCTGGGCGGAGGCACCGGACACCGCCAGCACCACGGGAAGCGAGGACGGCGCCATCGGCGGCTCAGCCCTCGTCCGCCGAGGGACCAGCCCCGTCGCCCGCGGTCTCGTCGCCCGCGGCCTCGGGGCCGTCATCGGCGCCACCCTCCTCCACCCGCTCGAAGTCCTCGGGCTGAAGCACCGCCAGGTCGATCTGGTGGCGCAGGGCGTCCACCTTCTGGATCTCCACGTCGACCCCGTCGCCGACCATGTAGGTGCGGCGGAATTTCCGGCCCACCAGGCGGTTCTGGCGGGAGCGGTACTCGTACCAGTCGTCCTTGAGGGAGCTGACATGCACCAGACCCTCCACCTGGGAGGGGGGCACCTCGACGAAGAAGCCGTAGCTCTGCACGCCGCTGATCACCCCAGGCAGGGTCTGGCCGACGAGGGGCTCGGTGTGGCGGGCCTGGGCCAGGGCCAGCACATCGGCCTGCAGCTCCTGCAGGAAGCGGCAACGGCCGTTGAGGCGCTGGGCCAGGCCCTGCTCCTGGCCCTGCTGGTACGGGGCCAGCTGGCCGGGGGTCAGCAGGGGCCAGTCGGTGCTGCCGTGGCAGGCGTCGCTGGCCAGGTCGGTGCTGATCTTGTGGCGCACGCTCGGCCGGTCCTTGCCGTCCACCAGCAGGCTGACCAGCAACTGCTGGTTCCAGAGATCGGCGTAGTGAAGGGTCGGGCAGCACCAGGGGGCCACCGCGGTCTCCTCACCGGCCACCGCATGGGGACCGGCCTCGGCCGCCAGCTGCACCGGCCGCAGCGCATCGCGCAGCTGCTGCTGCAGGGGCCGGCCCCGGTCGGTGGCGGCGAAGACGGCGGCGAGTTCGGCGGCGCTGGCGTTGCCGTCGGCACTGAGCTCCATCGGGATGTCGAGGGCCAGGGCCGCCTTGGCGACGTCGTTGATGTCGGTGGCCTCCGCCGCCGGATTGAGGGCGAACAGGGCGGGCAGTTCCAGGGCCAGCAGGTGGCGTCCCAGGGCCCGGTGGGCCACCAGCACCGCCTCCCGCAGGATCGCCACCGGATCCTCGGCCGGCAGCTCCACCAGCCAGCCCTGGAGGGCCGCATCCGGGGCAGGCACCCGCAGGTCGCCGAGGCTGTCGAGGGCGGGCATGGGCAGGTCGAGATCGATCGAGCCGGCCGCGAGTCGCCGCTGACGCAGCAGGCCGCTCAGCTGGACCAGCTGCTCCAGCAGGGGCAGGTGATCCTTGAGGGGCTTGAGGGCGGCGGGGACGGTGCGGGCCTTGGGCTTGCGCTCAGCCAGGGCCTGCATCGCGGCCCGGTCCACCCGGGCGTCGGGGGTGATCTGGCTCAGGCTGAAGCGGAAGTGCTCAAGGGCGCCCTCCGCGTCCAGCTCCAGGGCCACCGACACCGCCGCCTGGCTCTCGCCGGGGCGGAAACCGCAAGCCTTGGCGAGGGCCGCAGGCAGCAGGGGCAGCCAGCGGCGACCCAGGCAGATCGCCTCGCCCTGCTCCCGCAGCCAGATGTCGAGGCTGTTGCCCATGCCGATGCGTTCGGCCACGGCGGGGCTGTGCACCCACAGCCGCCAGCCCCCCTCGCGCTCCTCAAGGGAGACGGCGGGGAGAGCAGGGGCCTCGCCGCCCTCCCAGGCCTCCAGGATCAGGGTGGGCAGGGCCGTCAGGTCGGCCCGGCCCTTGGCGACGGGCTGCTTCAGGGTGGTGCGGGGGCAGGCCGGCCGCTCCTGCAGGCGGTGCTTGGCCAGCAGCAGCTCGGTGTCGGCCGCTTCACCGCCATGCACCGGCAGGCTGCGGGCGACGTGGCCGGCTGGACCGAACTGGGCCACCGGGAAGCGATCGATCTTCACCTCGACCACCGCCTCCTCGGCGGGGTCCAGGTGGACCGCGTCCTCCTCAGGCAGGGCGACCGAGGTGAGCAGCCGGTCGTCGAGGGGGACGGCGACGAGCTGGCCGTCCTGCCGCTCGACCTGGGCCAGCAGGCTGGGGGTCTGGCGCTCGAGGATGCACTGCACACCCCCTTCCGGCGAGCGGCGACGCCCGCCCTCGCGGGTGATCTTCACCAGCACCCGATCGCCGTTCCAGGCGTGGTTGAGCTGGTGGTCACGGATGTAGATGTCCTCGCCGCCGTCCTCCCGCAGGGCGAAGCAGAAGCCCTTGCTCGAGCAGCGCAGCCGCGCCGGGATCAGCTCGGGGGTCTCGCAGGCGCGGACCCCTTCCCCGTCCTCCTCCACCAGGCCCAGCCGCAGCAGGGCATCCAAGCCGATGCGCAGCTGCTGCTTGCAGGTCTTGGTGGTCAGGCCCAGCGACTTCTCCAGCTTGGCCAGGGCCACCGCATCGGTCGTGGAGAGGTGGTCGAGCAGATCGGCGACCGTGAACTTCATCGGGTGGGACATACGCGGAGGATGGCACTGCCGGAGCAGCGCGGTGGCCAGGGTGGTCCGGAGCGCCAGGGGGGTCGTCGGCCTCCGTGGACCGGGGATGGCCCGGGAGCGCCCGCCGTCACGGTGAGCGCCACCTGGGGACTCTAAGGAGCGGGAGGCTCTGGGTTCTCTCCAGGGGCATCGGCCGCCGCGGCGGCTGCCTCGCCGTCCCCGGCGCCGGAGCGCAGGATCAGGCGAGTGCCGATGATCAGGAAGCCGGCGGAGGCCGCCAGCTGCAGGCCATCGGTGGGGATCACGCTGGAGAGGGACCCGCCCGCCGCCGCCCCCACCAGGCTGGCCAGCACCAGGGCGACGGCGCTGCCGGCGAACACCGCCCCGGGCCGGCTGGAGGTGCCGCTGATGCTGACGATGGCCAGCTGGGTCTTGTCGCCGAGCTCCGCCAGGAAGACGGTGGCGAAGGTGGAGGCGAGCAGGGCGAACGGCATGGCGCGGGGGGTGACGGACTCAGGCGTTGAGGAGGTGGAGCGGCGCCAGGTGCAGCACAGCCTGGCGGCCCAGCCACAGGCCCAGGGCCACCATCAGGATCCCGGCCGCCCGCTCCAGCTGGTGGGGGGGCATGACGGTGGACAGCCAGCGCCCCAGCAGCACCCCCACCAGGCTGGAGCAGATCAGGGCCAGCGAGGCGCCCACGAAGACAACGACCGGCCGGCCCGACTGGGCCGACAGCAGCAGGGCCGCCAGCTGGGTCTTGTCGCCCAGTTCGGCCAGGAAGACGGTGGTGGCGGTGCTCAGGAACACCGTGATCCAGCTGGAGGGGGCCGGGGATTCGGGGGCACTGCTCATGAGGGCTGGCGGATCGTCCGCAGGAAACGACGCATCACCGGGTGGCGGCCGCCCAGCTCGGCGCGGATCTGCTGCCGGCAGGAGGCGATGGCCAGGGCCTCAGGGTCATCGCCGGGCTGGCCGAACAGGGCGACGAGCTGATCCACCCGGCAGAAGTCGGGCCGTTCCGCATAGATCCGGCAGCGGCGTGAGCCGGTGTCGAAATGGCGGCACCAGCCGTCCTCCCCCACCATCGAAAAATAGAGCGCCTGCTGGTCGGGATCGAGGGCCTCGATCGCATCGCCCCGCAGGGCCGGGTCAAGGCGGCAGCAGGAACCGCAGCCACTGATGCACTGCCAGTGCTCGGTTCGGGGCACGGTGACACCACGGGGTCGCTCCATTCACTCACACCCGGGGCCTTCTCCTGAGGCCGTCTTCCGAACCCGCGCCCGGCGCCCGCGGTGACAACCGATCACGGCTGCCCTCGCGGGGCCCGAAGCGGCCGACGGGCGACCTACACTCCTGGCCGATTGTCCCCCTCCCCGGCAGCCGCACCATGGGTATCGATTTCCATCTCATCTCCAACTTCGGCGCACTGGCCCTGATCACCCTGGCCGGCCCGGCCGTGATCTTCATCCTCTACTACCGCCGCGGCGCCCTCTGAGCCTTCCGGCACCAGGAGGTCGGCCAGGGCGTGGTACACGGGTCGGCCCTGGATCGCCTTGCCGATGTAGGCCGCGATCACGGCCGAGGCCACCAGCCCAGGCATGAGCTGCTGGTCGCCCGCCATGCGGATGGCGAAGGCGATGGTCATCACCGGCAGCTGGGTGGCTCCCGCCAGCCCCGCCGCCATCCCCAGGGCCAGGCCCAGGTGGGGATCCCCTGCCACGGCCCGCACCAGCCCTGACCCGAACACCCCCCCAATGGCGAAGGCCGGGTCGATCAGGCCCCCGGGAATCCCCGCCGACAGCGCCAGCACCGGCCCGATCAGGCGGGAAACCAGCAGGACAAGCCAGCTGGCATTGATGGTGGTGTCCGCGTCCTGATCGAGGATCAACCGCATCAGGGTCTCACCGTCGCCGCCGCTGGCACCGCCCGTGGCCACGGCCAGCAGGGCCAGGGCCACCCCGACCGCCAGGCCGAGCCGCAGGGGCTGACGGCGGGCCATCGGGGTGATCAGGCCCGTGGCCCGTACCAGCAGCCAGGCGAAGGCACCGCCGAGGGCACCACCGCCGACGCCGATCGGGATCGCCCAGAGCAGCTGGGCGACCTCGGCCACCGGGGTGGGGTTGATTCCCAGGGCGAACATCGGCTGGCCGCCGAGACCGCTGACCAGGGCCGCCGCACTGGTCAGCACCAGAGCCGGCCACACCAGTCGCTGCTGGAAGCTGCCGGTCAGCTCTTCGACCACGAAGACCATCCCCATCAGGGGGGTGTTGAAGCCGCCGGCCAGGCCGGCCCCCGCCGCGCCGGCCAGCAGGTGGCCCCGGCTGGCCCGGTGCATCAGAGCAGGCCAGCGCCGCAGCAGGGCCTGGCCCACGGCCGCACCCACCTCCACCACCGGCCCTTCGCGGCCCAGGGGCAGCAGGGCCAGGCTGGCGACGGTCCAGAGGCCCAGCCGTTCCCCGGTCGGGGCGGCGGCGAGCAGCCGGGCACCCCGGTGGGGATCCTCCAGGCAGAGGATCACCTGGGGAATGCCCGAGCCGGCCCCGCGGCGCCAGGGGCCCCGCTGGAACCAGAGCAGCAGCGGCACCAGGGGGATCGGGGCCAGGGCCAGCAGCCAGCCGGTGACGCTCCAGGCGCCGCCGCTGAAGGCCGGCAGGGTGGAGAGCAGCCGATCCTGGATCAGGTCGATGCGGTTGAGCGGCCAGCAGGCCAGCCCCACCGCCGCCCCCAGCAGGGCCAGCAAGACCAGGGAGCGCACCGGGCCGAGGGGCGACCGGCTCATCCTTCGACCATCCCCAGGGCCATGGCCGCCTCCCGCATCAACCCCTGAACGTAGGGGTGGGCAGGCGCCTCCGGGTCGGAGGCGTCGGCACCGCCCGGCGGGATGGCGGAGCGCAGCTCCTCGCCAGCGGCGTTGCGGATCACCAGGCTGTCCCCCTGGCGCCGGCACCAGTAGGTGCGGTCGCGGCGCTGCAGCACCACGCTGTCACCGCCGCTGCAGCGGATCGCCTCCAGCTCCAGCTGGAACCGTTCCACCCCCTGCCAGTCATCGCGGCGCAGTCGGTAGGCCACATCCACCGGACCTGTCCACTGGTCGGGCCCCTGCCAGCGCCAGCCGATCGCCCGCAGCCGTGCCTCCCCCTGGGCCAGCTGCAGCTGCAGGTGGCCGCCGCGCAGCAGCTTCCGCTCCACCACCTGGCAGCGGCTGCTCCAGAACAGGGGCGTGGGATGGCCGATGCCGAAGGGGGCCAGCCGCTGGAGCTGGTGCCAGAACTCCCGGTCGATGCGCTCCAGCCGCAGCAGGGCCTCGGGCTCCACCGGGCGGCCCTCGCCCGCCGCCTCGAGCCAGCGACCGGCGAGAGCGTCGAGCCGTTCCTGCAGGGCCGCGACGTTCTCGGCCCGCACCGTGAAACCGCCGGCGGCGGGATGGCCGCCGTGACGCTCCAGCAGGTCGGCACAGGCCGTCAGGGCGGCATCGACGGCGAACCCCTTCGGCGCCCGCACCGACGCCCTCAGCCGGCCTCCCCCTTCGCCGGCCAGCAGGGCCACGGGACGGCCGAAGCGCTCCACCAGCCGCGAGGCGACGATGCCGATGACGCCGTGGTGCCAGTGGCCCTGGGCCAGCAGCAGGAAGGCGGGCCGATGCGGACCATCGGCCTCCAGCAGGGCCAGGGCCTCCGCCTCGATCGCACTGCAGAGCTCGCGCCGCTGGCGGTTGAGGGCTTCGCAGGAGCGGGCCAGCTCCAGGGCCCGCTCGGGATCCTCGGTCGTCAGCAGGTCCACGACCAGCTGGGGGTCCCCCAGGCGGCCGACGGCGTTGATGCGCGGGGCCAGCTGGAATCCCACCGCCTCCGCGTCGACCCGGTGCTTCTCCAGGCCCGCCAGCTGCTGCAGGGCCTGCAGACCGGGCAGGGGGCTGCGGCCCAGCAGGGGGAGGCCATCGAGCAGCCAGCGGCGGTTCACCCCCTCCAGGGGGGCCATGTCGGCGATGGTGCCGATGCAGAACAGGTTGAGGGCGATCTCCAGCCCATGGCGGTGCCGCAGCCGCCGGCAGAGGGCGGTGGCCAGGACGTGGGCCAGCCCCACCCCCGCCAGCCCCCGGTAGGGGGAGCCCTCCGGGGTGACGGCCGGGTGCAGCAGGGCCAGGTGGGGCGGCAGCTGGGGGGGCAGGGTGTGGTGGTCGGTGAGGATCACCTCCACCTCCAGGGCCGCGGCGCGCTCCAGGGCCTCGATGGCGGCCACGCCGTTGTCCACCGTGATCAGCAGCTGCACCCCCTCGGCCGCCAGCCGCTCCACCATGGCGGCGTTGAGGCCGTAGCCCTCGGCCATGCGGCTGGGGATGGCGGCCTGGGGGCGGGCGCCAAGCCGCTGCAGGACGCCCACCAGCAGGGCGGTGCTGGTCATGCCGTCGGCGTCGTAATCGCCGCAGATCGCCACCACCTCCGCCCCCTGGCAGCTGCGCACCAGCCGCTCGACAGCCAGCGGCAGGCCGGGGAAATGGGCCTCCGGGTCGGGGGCCGCCTCGGGATCGAGCAGGCGGCGCACCGCCTCCGCCGTCACCAGGCCACGACGCCGCAGCAGGGCCAGGAGTTCTGCGGGAAGGTCCGGGTCCGCAGCGCCGGCCTCCTCGGCGGGACCGTCGCCGCCGAGGGGGGAGGGCAACAGCCAGCGTCGCTCGTCAACGGCAGAGAGCAACGAGGGGCAGGCGAGGCCTCCGCATTGTGGAAGGCGGGGCTGCGGGGCGCACCCCCTTAGCCTGGCTCCGGACACAAGCAAGGCGCCCATGGCCCCGGCCCTGTCGGCCCTGCTCTGGGACGTGGACGGCACCCTGGCCGAGACGGAGTTCGAGGGCCACCGGGTGGCCTTCAACCGCAGTTTCGAGGCGGCCGGACTGCCCTGGCGCTGGGACCGAGCCACCTACGCCGGGCTGCTGGCGGTGGGCGGCGGCCACGAGCGGATCACCGCCTTCCTGGAGCAGGTGGAGGGCCTCACGCCGGAGCGGGACCGGGTCGAGGCGCTGCAGCGGCGTAAGCAGGCCTTCTACGCCGAACTGGTGCGCCAGGGGGGCCTCGCCCTGCGGCCCGGGGTCGCCCGGCTGGTGGGGGAGGCCGCCGCGGCGGGCCTGCGGCAGGCGATCGTCACCACCAGCGGCCGCAGCGCGGTGCAGGCCCTTCTGGAGGGCGCTCCACCGGCGCTGGGCCGGGCCTTCGCGTTCTGGGTCTGCGGCGATGACGTGGCCCGCAAGAAGCCGGATCCGGAGGCCTACCGGCTGGCGCTGCGGCAGCTGGACATGACCGGGGGCGCGAAGCAGGGCGGCGTCCTGGTGCTGGAGGACTCCCCGGCCGGGCTGGCGGCGGCCAGCGGCGCCGGGCTGCCCTGTCTGGTCTGCCTGAGTGCGGCAACCCGGGAGGAGCCGGCCAGCCGCTTCAGTGCCGCCCGGGCCGTCATCGAAAGCCTGGAGGCCCCCGGGGGAAGGGTCAGCGTCCACAGGGGCCCACCTTGCCCCGAAGGCCAGGTGACGCTGTCGTGGCTGGAGCGCATGCTGGACACGCCATGACCCGCCTTCCCGTGCAGCGCACCCGTTTCCAGGGGCTGACGAGCCGGCTGGGCAACCGGGTGGCTGGCGTGGCGCGGCGCAGCTGGCGGGCCGGCAGCCTGGCCGCCCTGGCGCTGCTGCTGGGTTTCTTCGCCGGCCAGAACCTCACCAGCCTGCTGCTGTTCACCACCCCGGGGGGCCGCCCGGCGGTGGTCCTCGGCCTGCTGCTGACGATCGAGACCCTGGTGCGGCTGCGGACCCGCCTGGTGGGCGCCGAGCCCTCCCTGGCCTGGGTGCTGGTGGACAACCTGCGCATGGGCGCCACCTACGCCATCGTGCTCGAGGCCTTCAAGGTGGGGACCTGAGCGGGTGGTGCCACCAGAGCCCACCGTGCCCTCGGAGCCAGCACCGGATGCCTGGGACGGACGGTTGGCCCGGGCGGGGGACCTGGGCCCGGTGCACCCCAGCCTGCTGCGGCTCCTGGCCCTGCCGATGCTGCGGCGGCTGGAGGACGGGCTGCGGGGCGGAGCCGCGGCGCGGCGACCCGTGCTGGCCCTCAACGGGCCGGTGGGGGCCGGCAAGACCAGTCTCGGCCGGACCCTGGAACATCTCGCGACCCTCGGGGGCCTGCGGCTGACGGTGGCTTCGATCGACGACCTCTACCTGCCGGCCCCCGAACGGCGCGCCCTGCTGGACGGAAACCCCTTCGGCGTGAGCCGGGTCCCACCCGGCAGCCACGACCTGCCCCTGCTGATGGACGCCCTGGGCTGCTGGCGGGCCGGGGGGACCCTGCGGCTGCCCCGGTTCGACAAGACCCTGGCCGGTGGGGACGGCGAGCGGAGCGGCTGGCGGGAGGAGCCCGCAGAGGCGCTGGTGATCGAAGGCTGGCTGATGGGCTGCCGAGCCCTCGGTCCCCAGGCCCTGGACGAGCGGCTGCGCAGCGGTGCGGGGCTGGAGGCGCTGAGCGAGGCGGAGCGCCGCTGGCTGCCCCGCTGGGACGAACACCTGGAGGCCTACGACGGGCTCTGGAGCGCCTGTGATGGTCTCTGGCTGCTGCGTCCGGACACCTGGAGACTTCCCCGCCGCTGGCGCTTCCAGGCGGAAGCCCGCCAGCGGCGGGCCGGTGGCGGATGGCTCAACGGCCACCGACTCGACGCTCTGGTGCGGGCCACCCTCCACTCCCTGCCGCCAGCTCTGTACCAGGACCCCCTGCTGGGGTCCAACGGCGGGAACGGAAACATCGGTCCGAGCAGGACCAGGTCCGGGGGATCAGGGCTGGCCGTGGAGGGTGGGGTGCTGCTGGACGGACGTCGGCGTGCCCACCCCCTGGGGGTTCAGCTGTCCTCGCCGGCTTCGGCCTCTTCGGCGATCGGGTAGACGAAGCCCTGGGCGCGGCCGCTCAGGACAGCCTTGCCCAGCGACATGGCCTTCTGGGCCGCCACACCGGCCTTCGCCTTCCAGTGGGCGTGGCGCTGGTTGCGCTTGCCCTTGGAGGTTTTCTTCTTGGGAACGGCCATCCCTTTAACTCACTGCCAAACGACGATCCTGCTTCGCCGACTCGCCTTTCGTCAAATCGCTACAGTCGGTTTCCGCAAAGCAACTCCTGAAAAGGACGCCAGGCCTGTGAGCAGCAGTTCTCCTCCGGAGCCGGCCACGACCTCCGCCGCCCAGGCCAAGCCCGGTGCCGAGTCCGGCGCGTCACCCGCCCCTGCGGCTCCTGTCACCCCGGCACCATCCAAGCCCGCCCCGCCGGTGAGTCCGGGGTTCAGCCTCGGGGGCCAGGGGTCCGCGGCGCCCTCCTACAGCCAGCTGCTGCGGGACATCGAAGCCGGAAAGATCAAGAGCCTGGAGCTCGCCCCTGCGCAGCGGGTGGTCACGGCCACCTTTCAGGACGGCCGCAGCCGCCAGGTGGCGGTGTTCAGCGACAACCAGCAGCTGCTGCGCACCGCCGAGCAGGCCCGGGTGCCGCTGACGGTGCGGGACGAGCGGCGCGACGACGCCATGGCCGGCCTGGTCACCAACGGCCTGCTGGTGGCCCTGCTGATCGCCGGCCTGGTGCTGCTGGTGCGCCGCTCCGCCCAGGTGGCCAACAAGGCGATGGGCTTCGGCCGCAGCCAGCCCCGCCTGCAGGAGGAAGGGGCGATCACGGTGCGCTTCGAGGACGTGGCCGGCATCGCCGAGGCCAAGGAGGAGCTCCAGGAGGTGGTGACCTTCCTCAAGACCCCCGAACGCTTCACCTCCATCGGCGCCCGCATTCCCAAGGGGGTGCTGCTGGTCGGCCCGCCCGGCACCGGCAAGACACTCCTGGCCCGCGCCATCGCCGGAGAAGCCGGGGTGCCCTTCTTCTCGATGGCTGCCACCGAATTCGTGGAGATGTTCGTCGGTGTGGGGGCCAGCCGGGTGCGGGATCTGTTCCGCCAGGCGAAGGCCAAGGCGCCCTGCATCATCTTCATCGATGAGATCGATGCGGTGGGCCGCCAGCGGGGGGCCGGGATCGGCGGCGGCAACGACGAGCGGGAGCAGACCCTCAACCAGCTGCTCACCGAGATGGATGGCTTCGAGGACAACTCGGGCGTCATCCTGCTGGCCGCCACCAACCGTCTCGACGTGCTCGACGCGGCCCTGCTGCGGCCCGGACGCTTCGATCGCCGCATCAGCGTCGACCTCCCCGACCGTGCCGGCCGGGAGGAGATTCTCTCGGTTCACGCCCGTACCAGGCCCCTGGCCGAGGAGGTGTCCCTGGCCGACTGGGCCCGGCGAACCCCCGGCTTCTCCGGCGCCGACCTGGCCAACCTGCTCAACGAGGCGGCCATCCTCACGGCCCGTCGCCAGAAGAGCCAGGTGGACGACCAGGCCATCGGCGATGCCCTCGAGCGGATCACCATGGGGCTGGCGGCCGCCCCGCTGCAGGACAGCGCCAAGAAGCGGCTGATCGCCTACCACGAGATCGGCCACGCCCTGCTGACCACACTCCTGCCCCACGCCGACCGGCTCGACAAGGTGACGCTGCTGCCCCGGGCCGGCGGGGTGGGGGGCTTCGCCCGCACGATGCCCGATGAGGACATCCTCGATTCCGGGCTGATCAGCAAGGCCTACCTGCGGGCGCGGCTGGTGGTGGCCCTCGGCGGCAGGGCCGCCGAACTGGTGGTGTTCGGCCCCAGCGAAGTGACCCAGGGGGCCAGCAGCGATCTGCAGCTGGTGCGGCGCATCTGCCGCGACATGGTGCTGCGCTACGGCTTCTCCAGCCTGGGCCCCCTGGCCCTGGAGGAGGACGGGGAGGAGGTGTTCCTCGGCCGCGACTGGATCCGCTCGGCCCCCCACACCTCCGTGCGCACCGGCAACCGCATCGACGAACAGGTGCGCCGGCTGGCCTTCGAGGCCCTGGAGAAGGCCGTGGCGGTGCTCACCCCCCGGCGCGAACTGATCGATGAGCTGGTCAACAAGCTGATCGAGCTGGAGACCATCGACGGTGACAGCTTCCGCGCCCTGGTGGAGGCCCATGAGGCCAAGGGAGGGTCAGCCCTCGCCGGCCAGACCGGAGGCAAAGCGGATGTCGAGGCTGCGCAGGTAGGTGTGTAGGCCCGCGTCCTGAATCGGCAGCAGCCGGGCGGGATGGCCACTTTCATTGACATGGGAATGCCAGTGGCCCGGCGGCGTCACGAAGGCGGCGCCCGGCTCCCATTCCATGCGCAGCGGGTTGCGGATCGTGCCGTCGGGGTTGAGGTCGGGGCCGGAGAGGGTGGCGCAGCCGGGCTGGCAGTCGATCACCAGGTCGAGGGCCACCGACTGATGCCGATGGGGGGGCTGAACCGCGCCGGCCGGCACCAGTCCGTACATGGCCCAGAGGGTGTGGGTCACGGTGCGGCTCGCCGGCAGGGCCGTGTTGGCCATCAGCAGGCTGAGGCGGTTGCTGCGGGCGCTGCTGGGATCCGCCGCCAGCGCCGCCAGCTCCTCATCCAGCCAGGCGGCCGGGTAATGGCTGGGGGCGAAGCGGGCGGATTCGGCCCGCACCCCGAGGAAGGTGAGCAAGGGAGCGTCGTGGATCCAGTAGAGAACGCTCTCTTGGGAGGCGTCCAGCCGAGGTTCCAGTCCGGCCGGCAGGACGAACAGATCCCCGCGGCCCCAGGCCAGATCAAGGGGTTGGTCCCCGGCACCGGAGGGACAGTGGCAGCGACCGGATCCCCGATACACATAGAAGAGGGAGCTGGTGGCGTTGGCGGCCACCGCGATGGATTCACCGCCCAGGATGCGCACGAAATTGGCGCTCAGGGCCGGGCTGGTGGCGGGGTAGGGACAGCCGAGACGGGCGCTGAGGTCGAGGGGAAGAACCGCCGTCGGACCCGTGGCGTGGAGCTCGGGGCCCCAGCGGCCCTCGGGAATCGGCTCGGTCAGACCGGGACGGATCGGATTGGCGGCCTGGCGGTAATCGAACAGCAGGGTGTCGGCGTGCCAGTCGTGGCGGCCGGCGATGGCGGCGGGGCTGGGGGGCCTGGACGCTTGGAGCTGCCCCATGGGTTCAGGTTGCAATCGTTGACAGATCTTATGGATTTCTTTCCATCGCCGGCGCCTTCCCCCCCAGGGGTGGTGACAGCGCTGCGGCCCCCAGCCCAGGGGGCCGGGTTCAGCCGCCGGCGACCGCGGGCACGATGCTCACCTCATCGCCGTCGCTGAGGACCGTGGCCTGGTTATCGAGGAAACGGATGTCCTCACTGTTCACGTAGAGATTGAGGAAGCGGCGCAGTTTGCCGTTCTCATCGCACAGGCGTGCCTGGATGCCGGGGTAGCGGCCTTCGAGAGCCTGGAGCAGGCCGTCGATGCTGCTGGCCTCCAGGCTGACGCTGGCCTCGTCGTTGGTGAACTTCTGCAGGGGGGTGGGGATCAGAACCTGGATGGCCATGGAAGCGGTCGAAGGGGCAGGGACGGGGGAGACGGGGGCGATCAGGCCCGGGGGGCGGCGCCGCCGTGGGAGGCCTGGGAGCGCTCCCAGGCTTCGTGGAAGCTGGCCAGCTGGGGCTCGATGGTGTACGGAGCGCCGATGGAGGAGGCGATGGCCTCGGTGGTCTTGAGGCCGTTGCCGGTGATGTAGGCGACGGTGGTTTCCGAGGGGTCGATCTTGCCCTGCTCCACCAGCTTCTTGAGCACGGCAATGGTGGTGCCGCCGGCGGTTTCGGTGAACACCCCCTCCATCTCGGCCAGCAGCTTGATGCCGTCGATGATCTCCTCATCGGTGACGGCGGCGATGCTGCCGCCGGTGCGGTTGGCGATGTCGATGGCGTAGGGGCCATCGGCCGGGTTGCCGATGGCGATCGATTTGGCGATCGTGTTCGGCTTCACCGGGGTGATGAAGTCGCGGCCGGCGGCGAAGGCCTGGGCGATGGGGGAGCAGCCCTCCGCCTGGGCGCCGCTGAAGCGCACCGGCTTCTCGTCGACGAGACCCACCTTGATGAATTCGTCGAAGCCCTTGCGGATCTTGGTGAACAGGGAACCGGAGGCCAGGGGGGCGACGATGTGGTCGGGAAGCTGCCAGCCGAGCTGCTCGATCACCTCGTAGCCGAGGGTCTTGGAGCCCTCGGAGTAGTACGGACGCAGGTTGATGTTGACGAAGCCCCAGCCGTAGGTGTTGGCCACCTCGGAGCAGAGCCGGTTGACCTGGTCGTAGTTGCCCTTCACCGCCATCAGGGTGGGGTTGTAGACGAGGGTGCCGAGCACCTTGCCCAGCTCCAGATCACTGGGGATGAAGACGCAGCACTCCAGGCCGGCATGGGCGGCGATGGCGGCGGTGGAGTTGGCCAGGTTGCCGGTGGAGGCGCAGCTGACGGTGGTGAAGCCCAGTTCCCGGGCCCGGGTGAGGGCCACCGAGACGACGCGGTCCTTGAAGGACAGCGTCGGCATGTTGACGCCGTCGTTCTTGATGTAGAGGGAGGAGAGGCCGAGGCGCCGGGCCAGGCGATCCGCCTTCAGCAGGGGGGTGAAGCCCGTGCCGACGTCGATCGGGTCGCCCTCGACGGGCAGGAACTCCCGGTAGCGCCAGATGGAGGTGGGGCCGGCCTCGATCGTGGCGCGGCTGACGCGGCTGCGGATGGCGTCGTAGTCGTAGACCACCTCGAGGGGGCCGAAGCAGACGTCCTCGCAGACGTGGCGGGCGCCGGCCTCGTAGGGATGACCGCATTCCTTGCAGCGCAGGCCCGTGAAGGTGGAGCGGGAAAGGGTGGCGGTCAAGGGAATCCCGGTCACTGGGGGACACGCTAACAGCGGTGTCCGGAGGCCGCCGATAAAGCCGACCTCCGGCATCGGGTATTGACAGCTTGTCGCCCGCAGGGTTCTGCCTACGCTCCGGTTGTGCCCGTTCCCACCCCTCTGCCATCCCCCCGGAGGCCCCACCCCGCCGTCGGCCTGGCCATCGCCTTCGCTCTGCTGCTGGTCCTCTGGGCGGGGGCCCGGCTGGCCATCGAATGGCTCTGGTTCGCGCAGTTCGACTTCCAGCAGATCCTGCTGCGGCGCTGGATGCTGCAGCTCTCCGCGTTCACGGCGGTCTTCGGCCTCGGTTCGGCGCTGCAGCTGGCCCAGCTGCAGCGCTGCTGGCGGCTGCGGGGGCAGGCGGCCGAGGCGCCCCGGCCGAGGGAGCCCCTGCTGCGGCTGGGCAACGGCGCCCTGGTGGCGGTGCTGATCGGCCTGGTGCTGCTGCTGGCCGGGGGCCTCAGCTATCTCATGGTGCAGGCCCGGGGACTGATCGCCAACCCCTTCAACGGCGATGTGATCACCGGCTTCTCCGTGCTCCGCGACCTGCCGCCCCTGCTGGTGGCGGGCCTGGCCGGGGGCCTGCTGCTGCCGCTGCTGCTCTGGCCCCTCACCACCCTGCGGATCACCCTGGCGGCCGCCCTGGCGGGCTCGGCCACGGCGGTGGCCCGGGGCTGGAGCCTCTGGCTGCCCGCCCTGCTGGCCACCCCCTTCGGCGAAGGGGATCCGCTCACCGGGTTCGACCTCTCCTTCACGGTGCTGCGCCTGCCGGCCCTGCGGCTGCTGCTGAGCGTGCTGCTGGCCCAGGGGCTGGTGGGGCTGGCGGCCTGTCTGCTGCTGACCATCGGCAAGGGCCGCAGCCTCAGCGATCTGCGCTTCGACGGGCTCAGCAAGGCCCAGCAGCGGGTGCTGCAGCCCCAGGTGGCGGCCATGGCCGTCGTGCTGGCCCTCAGCAACGCCCTGGCGCCCTTCGACCTGATGGTGCAGGGCAGCGGCGTGGCCTCGGGGGCCGGCTACGTGGATCTGCACGTGCGCCTGCCCCTGCGGCTGCTGTTCGCGGTGCTGCTGCTGCTCACGGCCTGCGCCCTGCTGGTGCCCCTGCCCCGGGGCTGGGTGCGCCGCGGCGCCCTGCTGCCCCTGGCGGGCACGGCCCTGCTGGTGCCGATCAGCGAATGGGTGATCACCCCCCTGGCCCAGCGTTTCTGGGTGCAGCCGCGGGAGCTGGCGGTGGAGGCCCCCTATCTGGAGCGGAGCATCCGGGCCACCCGCCGCGCCTTCGGCCTTGAGCATGTGCGCACCATCCGGCTGGAACCCAGCCAGGGCCTGACCAAGGCGGATCTGGCCAGCGCCCCCGGCACCCTCGACAACATCCGCCTCTGGGACAGCCAGCCCCTGCTGGCCGCCAACCGCCAGTTGCAGCAGCTGCGCCTGTACTACACCTTCCCTTCGGCGGATGTCGATCGCTACCCGCTGCAGGGCAAGTCGGCCCGGGACGGCTCCCAGCAGGTGCTGATCGCGGCCCGGGAGCTGGACAGCAGCGCCCTGCCGCCCGGCTCGCGCACCTGGCTGAACCGCCATCTGGTGTTCACCAACGGCCACGGCTTCACCGTCTCGCCGGTGAACGCCTTCGGTGCCGACGGCCTGCCCCTGTTCTTCGTCAAGGACCTGGGCAGCAGTGGCCGGGTGCAGGGCATCCCCGAACTGGGCATCACCGACAAGGAGGCCCAGGCAGCGCTGCCGGTGGGCAGCCCGAGCCTCTACTTCGCCTCCGGGCCCTCCCCCTACGCGATCGCCCCCACCAAGGTGAAGGAGTTCTCCTATCCGGAGGGGGAGCTGAACGTCTACACCCACTACACCGGCACCCGGGGCATCTCCCTGGCTTCACCGCTCAACCGGCTGGGGGCGGCGATCTACCTGCGGGAGCCGCGGCTGCTGTTCACCGGCTCCTTCACCGACCGCTCCCTGCTGCTGCTGCGGCGACAGGTGAACCGGCGTCTGACGGCCCTGGCGCCGTTCCTGCGCTTCGAGAGCCAGCCCTACCTGGTCACCGCCCGGGTGGCCGGCAGTGAGGGGTACCGGCCAGAGCAGTACCAGTACTGGCTGCTGGACGGCTTCACCACCAGCCGCTCCTACCCCTACAGCGATCCCAATCCCCAGGGGCTGCGCTACTTCCGCAACCCGGTGAAGGCGGTGGTGGATGCCCACGATGGCCGGCTCTGGCTGTACGTGAACGATGCCCGCGATCCGGTGCTGCGCACCTGGGTGCGCGCCTTCCCGGAACTGTTCCGGCCGCTGTCGGCGATGCCGAAGGGATTGCTCGCCCACATCCGGGTGCCCAAGAGCCAGTTCGATATCCAGGCGGAGCGGCTGCTGCGCTACCACGTCACCGATGTGCGCACCTTCTACAACGGTGACGACGTCTGGTCGGTGCCCACCGAGATCTACGGCGAGAACAGCGTGCCGGTGTCGCCTTACCACCTCACCCTGCAGCTGCCGGGCGAGCAGCGTTCCGAGTTCGTGCTGCTGCTGCCCTTCACCCCGCTGAAGCGCTCCAATCTGGTGGGCTGGCTGGCGGCCCGCAACGATCCGCCCCACTACGGCGAGCTGATGCTGGTGCGCTTCCCCCAGCAACGGCTGTTGCTCGGCCCCCAGCAGGTCACCGCCCTGATCGACCAGGACCCGACGATCAGCTTCCAGTTCGGGCTCTGGAACCGGCTGGGCTCGCGGCTGTTCCGTGGCAACCTGCTGGTGCTGCCGGTGGGCGAGGGCCTGCTGTACGTGGAGCCGATCTACCTGCAGTCGAAGAGCAACGACCTGCCCACCCTGGTGCGGGTGGTGGTCACCGACGGCCGTCGCTTCGTGATGGAGCGCAGCCTGCAACGGGCCCTGGAGCGGCTGGTGGACGGGGCCCCCACCGCCAAGGAGTCGGCCGCCGGCAAGCCGCCCCTGCCCGACGGCACGCCGCTGCCCCTGCCCCTGCCCTGAGCGCTCGGTCTGGCCGGCCATCCAGGGAAGGCCGGCCATGAAAAAGGGGCCCCGTGGGGCCCCGATGGATCGTTGGGTGATCGCTGGGGGAACGCCGATCAGGCGGCCACGGCGGTCTTGGGATCGAGGGCACCCTTGGCGTAGAGGGTGGCGTAGTAGTTGATGTCGCGCTGCTTGATCTTGCTGGCGTTGCCGGCACACCAGAACTGCTGATAACGATCCAGGCAGACCTTCTTCATGTAGGCCCGGGCGGGCTTGTTGAAGTGGCGGGGATCGAAGTTGGCGGGATCCTTGGCGGCGGCTTCCCTCACGGCGGCGGTGAAGGCGAGGCGGTTGTCGGTGTCGATGTTGATCTTGCGCACGCCGTTGCGGATGCCTTCCTGGATCTCCTCAACGGGGACGCCGTAGGTCTCGGGGATGGCGCCGCCGTACTTGTTGATCATGTCCAGCCATTCCTGGGGAACGGAACTGGAGCCGTGCATCACCAGGTGGGTGTTGGGGATGGCCTTGTGGATCTCGGCGATCCGGGAGATGGCCAGCACCTCACCGGTGGGCTTGCGGGTGAACTTGTAGGCGCCGTGGCTGGTGCCGATGGCAATGGCCAGGGCGTCGACCTTGGTCTTGGCGACGAAGTCGGCCGCCTCGGCGGGGTCGGTGAGCAGCTGGGAGTGGTCGAGGGCGCCTTCGAAACCGTGGCCGTCCTCGGCCTCACCCTTGCCGGTCTCCAGGGAACCCAGGCAGCCCAGTTCGCCTTCCACGCTCACACCGATGGCGTGGGCCACATCCACCACTTCCTTGGTGACGGCCACGTTGTACTCGTAGCTGGCGGGGGTCTTGGCGTCGGCCTCGAGGGAGCCGTCCATCATCACCGAGGTGAAACCGTTGGCAGCGGCGCCGTAGCAGGTGGCGGGGCTGTTGCCGTGGTCCTGGTGCATCACCACCGGGATGTCGGGATAGGTTTCCACCGCGGCCAGGATCAGGTGGCGCAGGAAGCTTTCCCCGGCGTACTGACGGGCTCCGCGGGAGGCCTGCAGGATCACCGGGCTGTCGGTCTCGTAGGCAGCCTCCATGATCGACTGCACCTGCTCCAGGTTGTTGACGTTGAAGGCAGGAATGCCGTAGCCGTTTTCTGCGGCGTGATCCAGCAGCAGGCGAAGCGGTACGAGCGCCATGGGAAATCTCGCGGTATTGGGGTGGGTACGGTTGTGGAGAACCGTGATCGAAGGACGGCTGGCGGGGTCGTCCCGCCGGGTCTGCCGGGGAGTCTAGGGGATGCCCTCCAGGGTTCCTGCTCCCTGGCGGGCCCAGTCGCAGCACCGCTGGCTGGCCACCGCCTCCGACAGGCCCGGCAGCATCGGACGCCGCTGCCGCACCGCCTGGGACCACCAGCCCAGCAGCCGGCGCACCGGCGCGATCCGGCCGTCCTCCCAGGTGCGGCCGTAGGCCAGGGCCGGATCGGCGGCCACGGGCCGCAGGGCCTCGCCGGGGCGGGCCATCCACAGCTGCATGCCGTGGACGTAGTCGGCCTGGTTGCTCGAACCCAGCACCAGGGTGGCCTCGCTGCCATAGAGCTCGATCCAGTAGCCCCGGCCCGCCTGGGCCACCGAGGAGAGGGCGAGCTGGGCGGGCACGGCCCGGCCGCGCCGGTCCTCGAGGTCGAGCTGGATCAGGGCGCTGTCCTCGGCATCCACCACCCCCATGGCGCCGGAGCCAGGGATGGGGCGCTCGCCGATGGCGGTGCTGAGGCGGGCGGTGAGGCCCCGGCTGGGACCGATCAGCCAGTGGAGGGTGTCGAAGGCGTGGGTGCCCAGGGCGCCGAGCACACCGCCGCCGGCCGCCGCCTGGGAGTACCAGCTCCAGGGGCGGCTCGGATCGGCGCGGCTGGACATCAGCCAGTCGAACCTGACCAGCCAGGGATCCCCCAGCACCCCCGCCTCCAGCAGGGCCGCCAGCTGCTGCACATGGGGCACGGCCCGGTACTCGAAGTCGACCGCCACCACCAGGCCCCGGGCGATGGCGAGGCGCTGCAGCTCCTCCACCTGGCCGGCGTTCAGGGCCACCGGCTTCTCCAGAAACAGGTGCTTGCCCGCCTCCAGGGCCGTGCGGGCCAGGTCGAAACGGGGCTCCGGCGGCGTGGCGATCACCACCGCCTCCACGGCGGGATCGGCCAGGAGGGCGGCGAAATCGTGGAAGGCGGGCAGCTCCGCCGCGTGGCCCGCGGCGGCGGCCCGCTCCGCCCGGGGGTGCCAGAGGGCCACCGGCTCGGTGAGCGGGGCGTCCCGCAGGGCCGGAAGGATCACCTTCTCACCGAAGCCGAGGCCGGCGACGGCGACCCGCAGGGGCGCCTCAGGCCGTCGCATCGCTCTCCCGGGGACGGCGGGCGGCGTCGCAGGCGGCGTGCAGCACGCGGATCGTGAGGTTGTCGCCGGCGGCCGGCTGCCAGGTGGCGCCCCAGCGGGGCAGGCCATTGACGGCGGTGTCGCGGTAAAGCTCCTCGTCGCAGTCGAGCTGCATCACATACAGCTGGCCGACGGGGGGACGGGCGTCCTCGGGGGCATCGGCGGCGGCGGCCGGCTGGAAGCGGCTCAGCACCGAGAGACGGCCGTCGCGATCGAAGCGGAGGCTGCCGGCATCCCACCACTGACGGCCTTCAGGGCCGGCCTCCACCTCCTGCCAGTCGACCGGGCCGGCGACGGCGGCGGCGGGACCCGCCAGCCAGCAGCCCAGCAGCAGCAGCACCGTCAGCAGGGCGGCGGCAACAGGAGTGCGGCCACGGCTCATGACGCCGTTCATGGCACCACGGACACGGCCGGCCGCAGGCTGCCGTGGAGCCGCAGCAGGGTGGAGAGGGTGCCGCGCAGCTGGGGCCGGGGCACGATCGTGTCGACGAAGCCGTGGTCCTGGAGGTATTCGGCGGTCTGGAAGCCCTCAGGCAGCTTCTCGCCGAGGGTCTGCTCGATCACCCGACGGCCGGCGAAGGCGATCATCGCCTTGGGTTCGGCCAGGATCAGGTCGCCGAGCATGGCGAAGCTGGCGGTGACACCACCGGTGGTGGGATGGGTGAGCAGGGGCAGGTACAGAAGTTCGGCGCTGCGGTGGCGCTGCAGGGCGCCGGATACCTTGGCCATCTGCACCAGGCTCAGCATCCCTTCCTGCATGCGGGCGCCGCCGGAGGCGCAGACGATCAGCAGCGGATAGCGGCGGGCGGTGGCCAGCTCCACCAGGCGGGTGAGCTTCTCGCCCACCACCGAGCCCATGGAGCCGCCCATGAAGCGGAAGTCCATCACCCCCAGGGCCAGGGGCATGCCCTCCAGGCGGCAGAGGCCCGTGACCACCGCATCCCGCAGGCCCGTGGCCCGCTGGCTGTCGCGCAGCCGGTCGGCGTAGCTGCGGCGGTCCTTGAAGGCGAGGGGGTCGGTGGGGGCGAGGTCGGCATCGATGGGCTCGAAGCTGCCCTCATCGGCGATCAGGCGGATGCGCTCGGCGCTGTCGATGCGGTGGTGGTGGCCGCATCCCTTGCAGACGCTGGCGTTGGCGATCAGGTCCTTGCGGTAGACCACCAGGCCGCATTCCGCACACTTGCTCCAGAGGCCATCCCCCTCATCGGCCTCAGGGCCCTTGCTGGCCCGGACGGCGGGGGCGTTCTTGCGGCGATCGGCGAACCAGTCGAACAGGGACATGGGGCGACGGCGGCGACGGGGAACGGAGACCTGGGGCCATTAAAGACCCAGGCCCCAGAGGCGCAGCCAGGGGCCGTGGCCGCCGATCCAGACCGCCAGGGCGGCGGCGGCGAGAAAGGGGCCGAAGGGGAAAGGCTGCTGGCGGCCGAGACGGCCGCTGAGGCGGGCGAGGCCACCGATCAGGGCACCGCCGAGGACCGACAGGCTGACCGCCAGCCCCAGGCCCAGGGGTCCGAGCCAGGCGCCCATCAGGGCGGCCAGCTTGGCGTCCCCCAGGCCCAGGGCCGGCCGGCCCATGGCCTTCTCGGCCAGGGCGCTGAGGGCCTCGAAACCCAGCAGGCCGGCGGCCACCGCCAGCAGGTGGGAGAACAGCAGCTCCCGGCCCACCTCGGCCCCCTGCGGGAAGCCGATGCCGGCGGTGACCGCCAGGCCGAGCAGCACGCCCCAGCGGCAGAGGGGTTCGGGCAGCCAGAGGCTGTCCAGGTCGATCAGGGCCAGGGGCAACAGCCAGCTGGCCAGCAGCCAGCCGGCCGCCAGCAGCAGCCAGGGACTGGGGTCGGGGCCCATGGCGGCGGGGCGGGCGAAGAGCATGGCCACCCAGAGGCCGGCGGTGAGCAGCTCCACCAGCGGGTAGCGCACGGCGATCGGCGCCTGGCAATGGCGGCAGCGGCCGCGCAGCAGCAGCCAGCTGAGCAGCGGCACGTTCTCGAACCAGGCCAGGGAGGCGCCACAGCGGGGGCAGTGGCTGCCGGGGAACACCAGCGACTCCTCCCGCGGCAGCCGCCAGACCACCACGTTCAGGAAGCTGCCGATGCAGGCGCCGACCAGGGCCACCAGGGGGGCCAGCAGGGGCAGGGCGGCGGTGGGGGCCAGCAGGGCGACGGGACTCATGGCAGCGGGCGGCTGGATCCCCCGCGGGCACTGCGGCCCCGGGCCGAGCGGGGGCGCAGCAGCTCCATCGGCACAAACTGTTCGTCCGGCAGGAGGATGGGCAGCTCGAACACCACCCGTCCCTGGGGGCCGGCGCCGAGCAGCACCACCCCTAGCGGTTCGGGGGCGGTGGGGCAGGCCTCGAGGAAGCGGAAGTAGACCCGGCGCGAACAGCGCAGCAGTTCGGCGCTGTTGATGCGATCGAGGCGCAGGGCACCGACGGGCGGGGAGGCCGAGGACTCCCCGCCCCTGATCAGGAAGGAGGGGCTTCCGGACGGGGAGCTGCCGGGCCCGGACGGGTGGATGGTGGGGGGCTGGGCGGTGATGGGATTCACCGATTCCTTTCGGGGGATCTTAGGGCCGAAAGGAAGATCGAGAGAGCGATCTTCAGCCGAACTGCTCAGTGGAGGTTCTTCTTCTCCTCGATCATCTTGTGGATGATCGGCGTGAGGATGATCTCCATGGCGAAGCCCATCTTGCCGCCGTTCACCACGATGCTGGTGGGGCTGGACATGAAGGAATCGTGGATCATGCGCAGCAGGTAGGAGAAGTCGATGCCCCACTTCTCACGGGCGCCCTTGCGGAAGTGGATGATGACGAAGCTCTCGTCCGGGCTGGGGATGTTGCGGCAGATGAAGGGGTTGGAGGTGTCCACCGTGGGCACCCGCTGGAAGTTGATGTCCGTGCGGCTGAACTGGGGGCAGATGTGATTGATGTAGTCGGGCATGCGGCGCAGGATCGTGTCGACGATCGCCTCGGCCGAGTAGCCCCGCTCGGCGTTGTCGCGGGAGATCTTCTGGATCCACTCCAGGTTGGCGATCGGCACCACGCCGATCAGCAGATCCACCAGGGAGGCAACGTCGTAGCCGTCACCCACCACACCACCGTGGAGGCCCTCATAGAAGAGGAGATGGGTATCGCTGGGGATGGGCTCCCAGGGGGTGAACTGGCCGGGCTCGAGGCTGGTGCCGAGGCGGGCGTTGTGCTCGGCCGCCTCCTCCACCGAGTGGAGGTAGTAGCGGCGGTTGCCGCTGCCGGTCTCGCCGTAGGTGCGGAACAGCTCCTCGAGCTTGTCGAAGATGTTGGCCTCGGGGCCGAAGTGGGAGAAGTTCTCGCCGCGGGCCTGGGCCTCGGCCATCGCCTGCTTCATGGGGCCCCGCTCGAAGCGGTGGAAGCTGTCGCCTTCCACCACCGCCGGGATAATGCCCTCGCGGGAGAAGATGTGCTCGAAGGCCCGTTTGACGGTGCTGGTTCCCGCTCCCGAGGAACCGGTGACAGCCACGACCGGGTGACGCTTCGACATCGACGCAGGGGGGTTGAGAGGCTGTGAGTTTGGCAGGTCGCCGGTCCGCTCCCCCCCCAGCCGTTACCGGAAGGGGGCGATCAGCCGGGCAGGGCCGCCAGCAGCTGCTCGCCCATGGCATGGCAGCCCACCCGGGTGCAGCCGTCGGACATCAGCAGGTCGCCGGTGCGGTAGCCGGCGGCCAGCACCCGGTCGACGGCGGTCTCGAGGTTTGCGGCGGCGGCCTCCTGCTGCAGGCCCACCCGCAGCAGCATGGCGGCCGACAGCACCATGGCGATGGGGTTGGCCTTGTCCTGGCCGGCGATGTCGGGGGCGGAGCCGTGCACCGGCTCGAACAGGCCCGGGCCGCCGGAGCCGAGGGAGGCCGAGGGGAGCATGCCGATCGAACCGGTGAGCATGGCGGCCTCATCCGAGAGGATGTCGCCGAAAAGATTGCTGGTGAGGAGCACGTCGAACTGGCGCGGCTCGCGCACCAGCTGCATGGCGGCGTTGTCGACGTACATGTGGCTGAGCTCGACGGCGGGGAACTCGGCGTGGATCGCCTCCACCCGGTCGCGCCACAGCTGGCTGACATCGAGCACGTTGGCCTTGTCGACCGAGCAGAGGCGGCCGCGGCGGGCCGCCGCCAGGCGGAAGCCCACCCGGGCGATCCGGTCGACCTCGTGATCGGCGTACACCATCGTGTTGAAGGCGCGCACGCCGCCATCCACCTCGATGCGCCCCTTGGGGGTGCCGAAGTAGATGCCGCCGATCAGTTCGCGCACCACCAGCAGGTCCACCCCTTCGATCACCTCGGGGCGCAGGCTGCTGGCGCCGGCCAGGGCCGGGATGATCTTGACGGGCCGCAGGTTGGCGAACAGCCCCAGGCCGGAGCGCAGGGCCAGCAGGCCGCTCTCGGGGCGCTGCTCCCGGGGCAGAGCGTCGAAGCGGGGGGCGCCGATGGCGGCGAGCAGCACCGCATCGGAGGCCCGGCAGGCCTCCAGGGTGGCGGCGGGCAGGGGCTCGCCGGTGGCGTCGATGGCGGCACCGCCGACGGGCTGCGGATCGAACGTGAGGCTGAAGCCGTGGCGGCCGCTCACCGCCTCCAGCAGGGTGCGGGCCACTGCGGTGATCTCCGGACCGATGCCGTCCCCCGCGAGCAGGGTGATCCTGTAGCTGGTCATCGCGAGGGGGGGCCGCTCAGCAGGCGAGGCTACTTCTGCAGCTGCCGCAGGGTGCGGGCCATCTCGGGCAGCTTGTTGAAGACGGCGGAGCAGCGCAGCCAGAGCCGGTTGGGGATGGCGGGGTAGCCGCTGACCACCTCACCGGCGGCGATCTCGCCGTGGATGCCGGACTTGGAGGAGGCGATGGCCCGGTCGCCGATCACGGCCCGGTTGGCCACCCCCACCTGGCCGGCGAGGATGACGCCGTTGCCGAGAATGGCGCCGCCGGCGATCCCCACCTGGGCCGCCAGGGCGCAGCCTTTCCCTGTGACCACGCCATGGCCGACGTGGACGAGGTTGTCGATCTTGGTGCCGGCACCGATGCGGGTCTCGCCGACGGAGGGGCGGTCGATCGTGGAGCCGCAGCCCACCTCGACGCCGTCCTCGAGCACTACCCGGCCGGTCTGGGGCATCTTCACCCAGCCCGAAGCGGTGGGAACGAAGCCGAAGCCCTCGGCGCCGATCACCGCCTGGGACTGGACCACGCACCCCGCCCCGAGGCGGCTGCCGGGATGGAGCACGGCATTGGCGTGGATCTCGCAGCCCTCGCCGAGCTGCACGTCCTCATAGAGAACGACGCCGGGATGGAGCACGCAGCCTGAGGCCACGACGCTGCCGGCGCCGACCACCCCATGGGCCCCCACATGGGCATCGGCGGCCACGGTCGCCCCCGGGTCCACCACGGCGCTGGGGTGAACCCCCGGGGGCTTCGGGGTGGGGGGATGCAGGGCCCCGAGCGCCTGGGCGAAGCCGAGGCGGGGATCCTTGAGGGCCACCCAGGCCAGGCCGCGCTCGCTGGCCAGCTGCTGGATTTCTGCATCGAGGGGCAGCAGCAGGGCGGCGGCGCCGCTGGCGGAGAGGGCGGCCGCCAGGGCATGGCCGGGCTCGAGAAAGGCCAGCTGGCCGGGGCCGGCCCGATCCAGGGCTTCGGCGCCGGTGATCTCCGGATCCCCTGCCAGGTGCCGCGGGCTGCCGTCCTGCACGGCGCCGATCCGGGTGAGCAGGCTGCTGAAGCGCATTCCCCAGGGGGCGGACGGCCCGGATCGTAGGCCCCATACCCGCCGCCGGGCGCCGGATCAGCCGGCCGGATCGAGCAGCTCCAGCAGGGGCACGAAGCGGTAGCCGCGGCGGCGCAGGTCGGGAACGAGGCCGCGCAGGGCGTCCAGGGTGCGGCCGCTCAGTTCCGGGGTGTCGTGGAGCACCAGGATCCCGCCGGGGTGGGCATTGAGGTGCACGAACAGGCGCACGAACCAGAGGGGCGGCCGCAGGGTGTCCCAGGGAAAGATCGAGCCCAGCACTAGGCGGTAGCGCCGGGCCGCGAGGGTTTCGAGCATGGCCCTGCGAAACCAGCCCTGCCCGGGGCGAAACCAGCGCCAGCGCAGTCTGGCGGGGGCAGCGGCCCGGGCGATCACCCGTTCGGTGTCGCTCAGCAGCTGCTGGAACACCGCCGGCGGAACGGCGGCGGCGGACGCGTCACTCCAGAGGTGGTTGCCGAGATCGTGGCCCTGCTGCAGGGCCCGGCGGGGGAAGCGGGGGTCGCGCTCCAGGTGGGAGCCGATCAGAAAGAAGGTGGTCGGCACCTCGAGCTCCCGCAGCAGGGCCAGCAGGGCCTCCGATCCGGGGCTGGGACCGTCGTCGATGGTGAGGGCCAGCGTCTTCTGCCGGCCCGGGCCGCACCAGATCACCTCCGGGCACAGGGGCACCAGCAGCAGACGGATCAGCACTGAGGGCAGCAGCACCACCAGCAGCAGCAGGTCCGCCAGCACGACCAGAGCCAGCACGGTGAGGAGCAGGGTCATGGGCGGGGGCGGCCTCAAGAACGATGACACCGGCGGCGGGCCGTGGTCCGGCGTCGTCCTGGCTGGCTAGGGCGGGGGGTGGTTCCCTTCTTCTCCGCGCCGCCATGACCGCCCCGAAGAAAGCCGCCGCCACCGGCAGCGCCAGCACCCCGGCCGCGCGGGGGCAGGCCCGCACGGTGATCTACTGCCACGGCATCTCCAACATGCCCCCCGAGGGGGTACTGCGCTCGGAGTGGGACCGGGCCCTCTTCGGTGCCGACCAGGGGGAGCGCACCCGCATGGCCTACTGGGTCGACCGGGAGCGCTACCCGGAGACGGCGGGCCTCTCCACCCGGGCCCTGGGCGAGGACCGGGCGACGCTGCGGCCGGAGGCGCAGGGGCTGCTGGCCGCCTCGATCCAGGAGAGCGACGCGCCGGCGGAATCGCAGGCGTTCGTGGACGCACTCACGGCCCAGCTGGACGCGGCCGCCCAGACCGCGGCCCAGCGGGGGGCGCCGATGGGGGGCCCGGCGACGCTGTCGGTGGAGGCCAAGGGGCTGTGGAGCCCGGTGACGGCGATGTTCACCCAGGCCTTTCTGGCGGATGTGAACGATTTCCTGTTCAACGGGACGAAGCGCCAGCGGATGGTGCAGACCGTGAAGGAGCGGGTCAGCACCGGCGGCGGCCCCTTCGTGGTGGTCGGCCACAGCCAGGGGAGCATGGTCACGTACCAGGCGCTGATGGAACTGGGCGCCAGCCTGGAGGTGGATCTGTACGTGACGATCGGCTCACCGCTGGGGCTGCCCCAGGTGACCGACGTGCTGCAGAAGTGGCACGGCCAGAAGCTGCCGATCCCGGCCGGTGTGAAGCGCTGGGTGAACATCGCCCAGGACGGCGACATCGTCTGCCTCGACCAGAGCCTGGCCGACGAGTACAGCGCCGCCGGCAAGCCGAAGATCATCGATGAACGGATCCCGGGGGTGGTGTGGCCACCCAGCAAGGCCCATTCCGCCAGCCGCTATCTGTCGCGCCAGTCGACCCAGGAGACGGTGATGGCGGCCCTGGATCGCTCCCGCTTCCAGCCGGTGAGTCCGATGACGGTGGCCCGCAGCCTGGCCGATGCCCTGGATGTGGAGGCCACGGCGCGGGTGCCGGTGCTGATCGAACTGGCGGATCGCTCGACGGCGGCGCCGGAGGGGGGCGATTCGTTGCAGAAGGCCCGCGAAGCAGTGCTGGCGTGGATCCAGGCGCATGTGCTGCAGGGTCCGATCACCGCCGAGACGGTGTTCCTGGAGGACCAGCTGGATCGCTACGTGGCGGTGAACCTGACCCGGGCCGAAGTGGAGACCCTGGCGGGGGCGATGAGCCGCCAGTACGGCGCCACCACACCGGCGGTGTACCGGATGTTCAGCAACAGCCGCAAGAAGGCGCTGATGCACGATTCGATCCACACCGTGCAGGCCCGCACCGCCCAGCTGGGCTACAACGCCTGCGGCCAGGGCATCACCTGGGCCGTGCTGGACACCGGCATCGACCGGCACCATCCCCATTTCCACAACAACATCTTCGCCCCGGACGGAACGATCGCTGCAGAGTGGGACTGCACCAAGCGGGGGCCGGTGCAGAAGGGCAGCGGCAACGATGCCAACGGCCACGGCACCCATGTGGCGGGGATCATCGCCGGCGGGCTGCTGTCGGTGGGCGGCGAGGGCGGCCCCGACCTGCTGGCCATGGCCCCCCGGGCACGGATCGTGAGCTACAAGGTGCTGGCCGACAACGGCGGCGGCTACGACGCCTGGATCATCAAGGCGATCGACCACATCTGGAAGCAGAACCAGGAGGGACGGCGCCTGGCGATCCAGGGGGTGAACCTGAGCCTGGGGGGACCGTTCGACCCGGCCAGCTTCGGTTGCGGCGATTCACCGCTGTGCGCCTCCCTGCTGCGGCTGGTGCGCCAGGGGGTGCTGGTGGTGCTGGCGGCGGGCAACGAGGGCAGCGGCGACATCGTGGTGGACGGCTTCAGCGCCACCCGCTCGTTTGATCTCTCGATCGGCGATCCAGCCAACCTGGATGAGGCGATCGCCGTGGGCTCGGTGCACCCGACGCTGCCGCACCGCTACGGCACCTCCTACTTCTCCTCACGCGGTCCCACCGCCGATGGCCGCCTCAAGCCCGACGTGGTGGGTCCGGGAGAAAAGATCCTCTCCTGCCGCAGCAGCAGCGACCCCAAGCGCACCCCCAGCCGGGACAAAGGCAAGAGCCTCGATGAGCTTTACGTGGCACTGTCCGGCACCAGCATGGCGGCGCCCCACATCTCCGGGTTGCTGGCCGCCTTCCTGTCGGTGCGCACCGAATTCATCGGCTATCCCGACCGGGTGAAGCGGATCCTGCTGGAGCACTGCACCGACCTGCAACGGGACCGCTACCACCAGGGGGCGGGCCTGCCGAATCTCTCGAAGATGTTGCTGGAGACTTGAGGGTTCACGGGTCCGTGAGCTACGGCTACGGTCCGGCGAGGTTCAAAGCATGGTGCCAAAGCGGTTATTGGCGATAGCGGATGGAGTTGTGCGGTAGTTCACGGAATGGGCTCAGGCCGAGCATCGTTCACGGAATCCAACGAAGAATACGTTGGGTTTCTATCAGGCTCCAACGAGAAACAGAGGTCGCGCAAGCCCTTGGCGCTTCTGCCAGGAGCAAAGGCGCCGAAGTCGGTGACGCTCGTTCTGCAGATCAACCGGCCTCGGGGTGTCCCAGCTCCAATCATCGTGTTTTGGCGCAGGTCATGCGGGATTCGAATAGGTTTTCGCCAAGTGATGCTCCTCAGCGCAAAGCCAGACGTCTTCAGAGCCGATCCAGAGGCAGTACCGACAATGCCAGGAACATCGCGGTTGCATACGCTATTAAGAATGACCAGAGACAGACAAGAAAACTCTAGATGGCAGCGCATTCAGGACAAAGGCCAGACACAGAATGCAGAAAGGAAAGTGGCTTGTCGCAATCTTGCCAAGGCAGTGTGTGAATCGCGAATCTGTAGCAAGCACGACTTACCATGTCATTGCAACGGACTGACTTTTGAAGTTCCGGATCTGGTTACAAACTTCAAGCCCGCCGCCGATTGCCAGCTCCAGATCGCAAGCCCTGACAACGAAAGAACGCCCCACCAGTCATTACGTTTTATTGCGACAGTTCTTCGGTTGACGACAAGGTAAGTTGAATAAAAAGATGCTGCACATAGACATTCCATACATGTACAGATACATGTACAGACAATGTACGCCTTGGCTAGGTTTATTCATCTCATCCTTCGTCGCCATATCTCAGCCTGCTGCAGCTGAACCCTGCTTGTCCAGAGAAGCCATGGAGCTCATTAACCTACGGCTTGGACAACTTGGCGCACTTGCATTTGCCGCTGGCACAGGTCTTGGCATATGCAGCAGTGATTCTTCAGGTGTGGAGCAAAGCGTACAACGAATTGATGAACTAAGTGCCTCTGCCGAAATGAGTCTAGAGCAGCTTTCCTGTCCCTCATCAGATCATGTCGCAACTGGAAGTGGGAGCTTTCATTTGGTCCCTCAAGCTGCCGGCCTTTCCAGCGGACCGACAAAGACATGTGGCTGCTCTCAGTACAAGGAAGCACTGAGGGAAGCTCGTGCTGCATTGAGGAGTCTTGCCAGATGACAAATCCATCCAGCACTGCGACCACCCAGACACAAGTCGCAGGCACAAGCGCGGATGAAGCTCTCAAGAGCATAGATAAGATCTTGAGTGAGAGCACAGAAGCCAAGTTCAATTCTGCCACTAGTGAGTCAACAACGGAAGTAAGCAATAGCTGGACTCCTCGCGAGACAATGATCATGAGTGGGGCGGCACTTGGCTACAGCCTGATTGTTCTTATCGTCGCAACAGTCATTGCGAAAGGACTGAAAACACCCGAACAGGCAATAAGATTATTCACGGTTGTCCTCATTATCAACTCAGCAGTATTCTTCATTGTTGCAGGGTACTCAAGTCAACAGATTGCTCCAGCATTTGGATTGCTAGGGACGATGGCTGGCTACGTCTTAGGCAAGTCACAAGATAACAACAGAAATCAAGACCCTCAAGACAAGCAGTCTTAGCGAACCATCAACGGTTCTGCAGGCGAAGGGAATTCCTTTCTCTCTTCTCGAGAGCCTCATCCTGTCATTCATCGGCAACTGGACTGACGGCCACATCAGAGATGAAGTCATGACCCACCAGACTCTGGAGGAGTCGGATTCCAGCCATGAATCATCTGCTTTGCCTGAGCTGCTGACCCATATCGACACTCACCAAACTAATCATGGCCATCATCTTGCCGGAGGATAAGTACGTTGATGTTGATGGGGTTAGCACTAGATATTGGTGTTTGGGCACCAAAGACTCATCGGTTCTGTTTATTCACGGCCAGGGGGGCGCAGTTGACTATTGGTACAAGAATGTCTTTTCAATGGCTGAACGCCATCAGGCTTATGCACTGGATTGGGCTGGATCAGGCAAGACTGACAAGCCGAGTGCAACGTATGGTCTTGACGATGTCACTCAGTTCATTATCCGCTTCATGGACGTGGTTGGATTGTCTCATTCCACCCTGGTTGCAGGCTCTGTGGGCGGCATGCTTGCGCTCAAGAAGGCTTCAACTCTTATTCTGTGGGGGAGGCAAGATCGAGCATTCCCAGTGAGCCACGCTGAAATTGCAAGGAATCGAATTTCTGATTCCCAATTGAAGGTATTTGAGGAATGCGGCCATTTGCCATATCTTGAGTATGCAGATGAATTCAACACCACAGTGCTTGAGTTTCTCTCGACTTAAGTTGAACTTCTGCAGCCCAACATCAAGATCAGCTGACGGGAGCAGCGGCATCGCTCGCTTGCTGAGGGCTCTTTCCCACCGATGATCCTGAGCGTTAGGCCCCACAAGGTCCGCTGCTATTGAGCCACCGCCAAGAACAGTAGCAATGCAACCACCACGAAACGCGAGATCCCCTGACTTCTGTTTGAACCACCATCTTCGAGACCCCGTAGAAGCAGCAAACACCATGCAACCGAAAGAACATCCAGAGCCTGTCCCAATGCCTGGATACAAGAAATGGGCGATATGGATCGGCAGGATTGTTCTTGTCCCCGTGTTCACAGCAACTTGTGCAGGGTTTGTCTTTGGCCTCTACCGCTTCGTCACAACGGGGCAGATAAACAGCCCTGGCAGAAACTTTGGTCCCGCTAGTAGCACGATCCAGTTCTCAGATCACCCTGTCTGGTTCCTTGTCCTCCTCCTCTTCTACCTTGTGCTTGTCGCGAACTGTATCGTTGGAACCATTCTACTCGCCCGATTGTTCTTTAGACTGGGAGAAAATCGTACGAAGTGACGCCTAACACCTCGCTCAACCTGACCAGCGATGGTCCGAAGCGCGTTGCCGCTTCAGGCCCATTCTGTCAATCTCCTCAGGTGGCTAAGCCATTCACACCTGCTCGGGCGGCTTAACGCGGCTGTCGAGCCTATTGTCTGCTGAGGGGGAAGCGATGAACGACGTTGTCATCCGCCAGATAGGGCCGGGCGACTATCACCCGATCATCTCGGTCGTTGATGCATGGTGGGGTGGCCGGCCAATGGCCGACATGCTGCCCAGACTCTTCTTCGTCCACTTCCAGTCCACCAGCTTCACCGCCGTCGTTGATGGTCAGATCGTGGCGTTCCTCATCGGGTTCGTGTCGCAGACCTATCCGGACCAGGCCTATGTCCATTTTCTCGGTGTCCATCCGGCACGACGGGGAGAGGGGTTGGGACGCCTCCTCTATGGGCGCTTCTTTGCCAGGGCCACCTCGCTTGGCTGTCGCACTGTGCATGGCGTGACGTCTCCGGTCAATCGCAACTCGATTGAATTCCACCGTCGCATGGGATTCTCGTTCCTTGAATCTGATGTCAAGGTCGACGGCGTACCCGTTGCTGTGGACTATGACGGGGAAGGGGAAGACCGCGTGATCTTCAGGAAGAATCTGGATCCTCCAGACATGGAACGGTGATGCCCATCATGCCGATCGAAACCACAAGCGTCTGAGCGGTTGACCGTTCTTCCGCCAAGAGGACAGCCGCATGTCCACTTCCCTAAGGAGTACAGCCCCATGTCAGAAGCGAACAAGCATCTCGTCCGTCGACTCATCATGGAAGGGTGGAATGGGCGCAATTTCGCCGTGATCGACGAGCTTTGCTCGGACAACTTCACCATGAACGACCCATCGGCTCCCCATCTGGCGAACGGACCCGAGGCCGCCAAGGCCTACATCGGAGCCCTCGTCGCTGCGTTTCCCGACCTTCACATGCAGGTGCACGATCTGTTCGCAGAAGCAGACCGCGTGTCACTGCGCTGGTCGGCCGAAGGAACCCACCAAGGGGAATTCAACGGAATTCCACCGACCAACAGGCGCATCTGCGTGGCCGGCCAGGCGATCTACCGCATCGCGAACGGCAGGATCGAGGAAGACTGGATCATCGTGGATACCTACGGAATGCTTCAGCAGCTCGGCGTGATTCCAGACTGAGCCGGCACCATCGGGGAGATCTCGATACCGTCTTCCGTGTGTGTCCTCCACCATGACAGCAGCCCTGTTCAGCCCGGCGATGCTGGTCGATCCCTACCCGACCTACGCCGCGTTGCGACGCACCGACCCGGTCCACTGGCATGAACCGTTCGGGGCCTGGGTGCTGACGCGCTACGACGACGTGGTGGCGGCGACGCACGACCCCCGGCTGCGCTCCGATCGCGCCGGCGGCATGGGCGAGCGGGCCGGCCGCCCCGAACTGCAGCCCCTGTTCGAGGTCATCGGGGCCCAGATGAACATCACCGACCCGGAGCGTCACCACCGGCTCCGTGCCCTGGTGGCCAAGGTGTTCACGCCACGGGCCGTGGACGCCCTGCGGCCGGCCGTCGCAGCCATGGTCAACGAGCTGCTGGATCGGCTGCCGGAGCAGGGCCGCTTCGATGTGATCGCCGACCTCGCCTTTCCGCTGCCGGCCCGGGTCATCGCCCGGCTGCTCGGGCTGGACACCGGCGAGCTGGAGCAGCTGAAGCGCTGGTCGGACGACTTTTCGGCGATCTTCGGCACCGATCCCTCCGCCGTGACCCCCAAGCAGTACCAGCGGGCCCTGCAGAGCACCCACGAGCTGACCACGTTCTTCCGCGCCGAATTCGAGAAGCGCCGGGCCTCGCCCGGCGACGACCTGCTGAGCCTGCTGGTGCACGCCGAGATCGACGGCGATCGGCTCAGTGAGACGGAGCTGATCGCCAACGCCAATCTGCTCCTGGCCGCCGGACACGAGACCACCACCCATCTCATCGGCAACGGCCTGCTGGCCCTGCTGCACCACCCCGACCAGCTGCAGCTGCTGCTGGCCGACCCATCGCTGATTCCCAGTGCGATCGAGGAGTTCCTCCGCTACGACGGCACCGTCCAGTTCATGTACCGCGAGGCCGGGGAGGAGCTGACGATCGGCGAGCGCTCGATCCGCAAGGGGCAGCTGGTCTACCTGATGTTCGCGGCCGCCAATCGCGACCCGGCCCGCTTCCCGGACCCCGACCGGCTCGACGTGCGCCGCAAGCCCGACGTGCACCTGGCCTTCGGCCATGGCCCCCATGTCTGCCTGGGGGCGGCCCTGGCCCGGATGGAGGCCCGGGTCGCCTTCACGGCCCTGCTGCGGCGCTGTTCAGGACTTCAACTCACCGGCGAGCCTCTGGCGTATCAGGACAACCTGGAGCTGCGCGGGCTGAAGGGGTTGCCGGTGGTGTTCGAGCGGCGATCGGCCTGAGCGCTCAGCCGGCCTCCGTTTCCACCGAAGCCATCGCCGGGCGACCGGCAAGCACCCGGCGCAGCCGCTCGCGGAACCACTGCAGGGGGTGGCCCATGTCGGCGTCCTCGAGCAGGCCGCGCTGGCGCAGGCAGTCCTCGTAGCTGCGCAGCACGTCGCTGCGGCGGGCCACCTCCCGGGCGACGTTGTCGGCGAATTCGGGCCGTGAGGCCAGCAGGGCGCGGAAGCTGCCACTGGGCACCACGAACAGCGTCGTGTCCTCGGCCGCCACCATCGTGGTGGGGTAGGGCACCTGCAGCAGCAGCGGCAGTTCGCCGAAGAACTCCCCGGCGGTGAAGGTGAAAAGCTTGCGGCTCACCCGGTCGGTTTCGTGGATCGCATCCACCGCGCCGCTCAGCACCAGGTGGAAGGAGCGTCCCTCATCACCCTGGCGCACCAGCACCGTGCCGGCAGGCACCAGACGGCGGGCGCCGCTGCCCACCAGTTCCCGCAGGCGCCGATCATCCATGCCGCTGTAGCAGGGATGGTCGGGCAGGGACGTCCGCAGGGGGCTCCAATCCGGGGCGGCGGCGTCCCCTTCCTCGGCGCGCCGGGAGGAGAGCAGCTGGATCTGCTGGCGCGACCCGGCCAGTTCGATGCGGCGCTGGCGCAGCCCCTGCTCGATCGCGTAGTTCAGCGAACTGCGCAGGCTGAGGCTGGCGTGGATCGCCGACGTCCAGGCCCAGAGCTCGAACGCCATCCCCTGGCCCTGGAGCCCGTGCAGCAGCACCTTCGGCGGCGGATCGGCCAGCACCGTCGGTTCGGCCAGGGCCGCCTCCAGCAGCACCTCGGTCACGGCCAGGGGGTCGCTGCCGTGGGCCACCGTCACCTCGACATCCACCCGGCCATCGGAGCTCAGGTAGCTGAGGTTCTTCACCGGCGCATTGGTGATGGCCGAATTGGGCACCACGATCTCGGCGCCCTGGAAGGTGCGGATCACGGTGGAGCGGATCGAGATCTCCCGGATGAAGCCGCTGGTGTCGCCGAACTCGATCTGGTCGCCCACCTTCAGCTTCCCCTCCATCAGCAGGGTGAGACCACTGGTGAGGTTGCGGGTGAGCTCCTGCAGGCCGAAGCCGATGCCCACGCCCAGGGCCCCGAAGATCACGGCGAGGGCACCGATGTCGAGCCCCATCCCCTGGGCCACCACCACGTAGCCCAGCGCCGCCAGCCCCATCGAGAAGAGGGTGGCCACCGCCTCACGCCGCCCCTCCGGCAGGGAGAACCAGCGCAGCACCCGTCCGGCCAGCAGCCGCTTCAGCCACCGCGCCGCCAGGCTCACGGCCAGCAGCAGCAGCAGCACCTCGACGACCCAGAGGAGGGAGAAGCTCTGGCGACCCAGCGGCAGCAGCGGGGCCGTGAACAGCTTCTGAAGGCGCTCGAGATCCACCCCTTGTGCTCCACCGCTGCTCCCTTCTAGCCCGAGGGGCCGGAATGACGCTGTCCGCGGCGGGCGGCCGCACCGATGAGCACCCCTACAGTCCCCCTGGACGCCAGCCATCTCTGGAACCGCCCATGCGACGCCGACTGCTCACTGCGGCCACGGTTCTGACGCTGGGCTCGACGCCCTCCTGGGCCGCCCCGGCATCACCCCCCTGTGAGGCGGCGCTCGGCACCTGGGACTACGTGGCCCCCAGCAAGCCCGGCCGGGCCGTGGTCACGAAGCTGGCGGACGGGCGCCATCACCTGGTGTGGATCATCTCGGAGCGTGGGGCCACCGTCGCCGGCGCCTGGGAGGCCACCTGCGAAGGCTCCCGCCGCACCTGGCGCGTGCTGTTTCCTTCGGATCCCGGCATCGCCGGACTGAAGGTCGTGGAGGAGTTCGAGGTGAGCGGCGATGCGATCCGCTTCTGGATTCTCGGACCGGATGGCAAACGTGGGCCGATGGGTGGCGCCCGTCGCCTCCCCTAGGAACCTCCGGACAGTCCCACCTGCACACTCTGTTCGTTGAGGAAGTAGTTGGAATCAAAGGCCTTCAGCTTTCGATCCATCAGCCGATCCTGCTTTTCGGGATCATCCAGGCGCAGGCAGTCGGAGGGGTCGCCATCCACGCAGAGCAGAGGAATGACCACATCCGTTCTGTCATACCCCCACTCCAGCACCCGTCCTCCCAGCAGGGCGTTGCCCTTGGGTGGCTCCCGCGTCAGCACAGGAACCAGCACATCCACCTGGGCGGCGTAGGCGCCGGCAGGCAGGGAGACAATCACTGAACGGTGAATCGTTTCGCCGGGATTGATGTGATCGTCGACGAACAACTTGCCGGCCGCTTCGGTGGGATAGGGCTGGAGCACCGCCCCCCTCTCCACGTGGATGGCATCGAAAGGGCCGATGGCGCGACTCGGAAACGTGGAGCGGTTCAGCACCTGGCGGCGTATCGGGAACAGTTCCCAGAAGCTGCTGAGCAGGTAGAGCCGGCGGGTGCTGGCGTTGGTGGCGCTGACCTTCAGTTCCCGCTGCAGCGAAGGTGACGAGGAGCCGCTGCCGCCCTCACCGGCCATCGGGATCAGGCTGATCTCCAGGGTGATGCTGGCCGGCGCCTGGGATGGCACGTAGATCTCCTTCCAGACGAAGGTGTAAATGCCCCAGGAGGCGGCGATGATGATGCCCGACGTGCGCACCCATTCATGCAGCGCAGGGGAGCGCAGCCAAGCCGGCAGGCGCAGCGATCGCGCCCTGGTCCTGGCCCCCGGCATTCCCTTGCGGGGCAGGGTCTCTCTGTCGCCATGGGGCCTGGTCGGGGGGTCGCTGCTCACGGGTGGTGGTGGTGCCTCATTTCTTCCCGGTGAAACCGGTCAGTCGCCTCGGGCAGGGGGCGTTGGGCAGCGGCCTGCAACGCCGGCCCATCACCCCCATGGTGTTGAACGCGGCCCGGTCAGTCCCGGTGGCCAGCGCACCCAGCAGCGCCGGATCGGGCACCCGGTCCCCGGCGAGCTCGGCCATCGCCGAATCGGAGCAACCCGCCAGTTCCGTCATGCCGAGGCCGGTGAGCAGGGCATAGGAGCGCTGGCTGCGGGTTCCCATCTGCTCGGCCAAGGCGGTGGCGTAGGCCCCGTTGGCCGGGGCAACGACCGCATCGGGCCTGGGGGGATCCTGGGGCGTGGGTTGCAGGCCGGTGCCACCGATCAGCACCCCCGCCAGGCAGTTGGCCTGGAGGTTGGCAGCGGCAGGGGCCAGGCGCGATGGTCCCCGATGGCCCAGGATCGCGGTGCCCAGGCCGATCCCGACCCAGTAGGCCACGCCCCAATCGCCATGGCGGCTGGCTGCCTTCTCCAGCCTGGAGCGGTCCAGCAGCAGCTTGCCGCTGGCGGCACAGTGCAGCGCGGGGCTCTGGGCGGACCCGGCCGCACGGGCCGCGGTGCCGGCCCCGGGGCAGGCCGACGCCGGCGTCTGGCCGGCGGGAAGCACCTCGATGGCGGGCCAGGCCAGCGACGCGGTGCCGGGATCCGCGTTCCAGCTCTGGCGGAGCTGGCTGGCGACGGCCGCCACCGTGGCGTCCAGGTCAGGGGCGGCGGCCCCGGGGGCCACCGGCACGAGCAGCGAGGCGGCGACCAGCAGAGCGCCCAGTGCCGCAGACCCCGGTTGGTGTCGCATGGGTGGAAACAACAACAGCCGCCGGCCCAATCAGTCTGCCTGGTGTGCCGGCAATGGTTCACAACCCCGGAATCGGCCCCCCGTCGCCGGTGAGCTGCCAGGCGGCCCAGAACTTGTGGTCGGCCCAGTCCGGCTCCGGCGGGTTGCTGCGGAACTCCTGCTGCACCGCCGCCAGCGCCTCCATGCGACCCATCCCCTGCTTGAGCAGGGCGACATAGCGCTGCATGAACGCCGCCGTGGCGTCATCGTCCACCTTCCACAGCGACAGCAGGGTGGAGCGGGCGCCGGCCACCGTGAGGGCCCGCTGCAGCCCATAGACCCCCTCGCCGGTCTGCAGGGTGCCGGAGGCGGTGTCACAGGCGGAGAGCACCACCAGCTCGGTGCCATCGAGCTGCAACTGGGCCGCCTCCTTGGCCGTCAGATAGCCGTCGTCCCCGGCCACGGCGGCGGGGGTTGCCTGGCCTGACGGGCGGCGCTGGTTCGCGCCCGTCAGCACAATGCCGCTGTTCAGCAGTGGGTCGCCGCTGCCCGTGGTGAAGAACCCGTGGCTGGCGATGTGCAGCACCCTGGGGCCGCGCGCCTCCTGCAGCACGGCGGTGGTGGCGGCGGCTCCCTGATACAGGGCCGCACCGAGGCGTTCGGCGATCCAGCTCCCCTCGGCGGCCGTCGCCGGCAGCGGCTGCCAAGGGCCCGGGCCGCCGAAATCGGGGGCGGCGAGCACCAGGGCACGCTGGCCCCCAGGCCCGGGACTGCGCAGGCTGAGCAGGTCGCGGCCGCTGGTGAGGAGCCGCAGCTGCACCTGCTGGCCCAGGGTGGGAGCCGATTCGGACGTTGCCCCGTTCAGGCCGCCGGTGGGAGCCGGCAGCGCCGTGAACGGGATGCGGCTCAACTCACCATCGGGTGAAATGAACCACTGCCGCCGCCCCACCAGCTTCGGCAGCAGGGGCCCCAGCACTTTCTGGCTCACCCGGGCCCAGAAGGGTCCGGCGGGGCGGTTGCGGGCCAGGCTTTCGGCCAGGGCCTGCTGGATCAGGGGATCGGTGGCCGCCGCCGGGCCGAGGTCCACCGCACGGGTCGACCCATCGGGGAACAGCAGCATCGCCAGATAGCGCGCCTCCCCCCAGCTCCTGGCCTCCGGTTGACGGGCGGCGTAGGGGCGGAAACGCTGGAATTCGATCAGCACCCCATCGGCCGGCAGGGCGGCGGCCACCTGGGCGGCGTCCACCAGGCGCGGGGTCAGGGCCGGCAACTGGCGGTAGAGCTCCTGCTCCAGCCGATCCCGCTCCTGCTGCAGCGTCCGTCGCTGCGCTTCGCTGAGGTTGACGTCGGCCAGGCGGGCCGTGATCGCCGTGAGCTGGCCCACCAGGATCTGCTGGGCCGGCGAGCCCCGGCCCAGCTGGGCCTGGCGCCGTTCGATGTCCTGCAGCAGGCCGTGGCGGTTCAGACGGGTGAACAGGGCCAGGGAGGCGCCGGCCGGCGTTGTGGCCACCAGGGAAAAGGGGATCTCCCAGACGTTGCCGAGGGCCTTGATCTGCTCCTGCCGCCGGGCCTGGGGCAGCAGCGGGGCCTCCCGCTGCAGGAACAGGGACTGGCTGCCGATGCCGCGGCGCAGCAGGGGTTCGGCCCTGGCCTCGGCCCCCTGGCTCAGGTATCCCTTGGCCAGATTGTTGACGCTGAGGGCGGTCGTGGGGTGATCGGGCCCCAGCGCGGTCTCGTAGATCCCCAGGGCACGCAGGAAGAGCGGTTCCGCCCTGGCATGGGCGCCCTGAAGCCGATAAAGATCCGCCAGGTTGTTGAGGCTGCCGGCGGTATCGGGATGGTCGGGCCCCAGGGCCTGCTCCCGGATCGCCAGGGCGCGTCGGTGCAGCGGCTCGGCCCTGTCGGCGGCTCCCTGCTGGTCGATCAGCACCGCCAGGTTGTTGAGGCCCGTGGCGGTGACGGGGTGGGTGGGTCCCAGCGTCTTCTCCTGGATGGCCAGGGCGCGGCGCAGCAGGGGCTCCGCCTTGGCGTAGGCCCCCTGGTCGCTGTACAGCATGGCGAGGTTGTTGAGGCCGGCGGCGGTCTCGGCATGGCCGGAACCGAGCGCCTTCTCCCGGATCGCCAGGGCACGCCGCAGCAGGGGCTCCGCCTTGGTGTAGGCGCCCTGGCTCCGGTACAGCAGCCCGAGGTTGTTCAGGCTGGTGGCCGTGGCGGGGTGCTCCGGGCCCAGCGCCTTCTCGTTGATCGCCAGGGCGCGCTGATAGAGGGGTTCGGCGCTGGCGAAGGCACCCTGGTTCTCCTGGAGCGCCGCCAGGTTGTTGAGGCTGGTGGCGGTGTCGGGGTGATCGTCACCCAGGGCTTTCTGCTTGATGGCCAGGGTGCGGCGCAGCAGGGGCTCCGCCTCGCCATAGCGGCCCTGGTTGATGTACACCGCCGCCAGGTTGTTGAGGCTGGTGGCGGTGTCGGGGTGATCGGGTCCGAGCGCCTTCTCCCTGATGGCCAGGGCCCGCCGATAGACGGCTTCGGCCTTGGTGTAGGCGCCCTGGCCGTTGTACAGAAGTCCGAGGTTGATCAGGCCCAGGGCAAGACCTGGGTGCTCCGGCCCCAGTGCCTTCTCGGCGACCTGCAGGGCGCGGCGGTAGAGGGGCTCGGCCCTGGCGTTGTTGTTCTGGTTGTAGTAGAGCCAGGCGAGGTTGTTGAGGCTGAGGGCGGTGAGGGGATGGTCCGGTCCCAGGGTCCGGGTTCGGATCGCCAGGGCCCGGGCCAGCAGGGGCTCGGCCCTGGTGAAGGCGCGCTCCTTGACATAGAGCAACCCGAGGTTGCTCAGGCCGGTGGCCAGATCGGCATGGTCGGGCCCCTGCGCTTTCTCGCGCCAGGCCAGCACCTTTTCCCACAGCGCCGCCGCCTTGCCGTTCGCCCCCTTGGCCTCCAGGGCGTTGGCATCATCGATCCACTCCCACACCTGCGCCGGGGTCTGGGTGTAGCGCTCGCCCAGCGGCTGGGCGATCCACTCCTGCTGGCGAGGCGCCGGGTGCTGAGCCGGGCGACCGGCGGCCGCCGACGGCTGTCCATCGGCCAGCAGCAGCACGGCCAGGGCGGTTCCCCACCGACACAGAGCCAACGGCAGGCGAGCGGACCGCATCATGGGGGTACGGGGGGTTCCCAGCTTCCGGTACGGGATCCAGCATGGGCCGCACATCGACAAAACCTGCCGGAGCGGGTCCATGAAACTGATGGTGGTGGGCGCCAGCCGCGGGCTGGGCCGGGCCTTTGTCGAGGGTCTGGGCAGCCCCGGCGACACGGTGATCGGGGTCTCGCGGCGACGGCCCGATGGCCTGACCCTGCCTCCGGGCGTCGAGCTCGCCTGGATCGAGGCCGATCTGGCGGAGCCGCTGCCGGCGGCCCGCTGGATCGAGCAGCAGGCGCCCGCCCAGCTGGATGTGCTGATCTACAACCTCGGCGTCTGGGAAGCGAACGCCTTCAGCGAGGCCTACAGCTTCCTGGAGGATCCCGACGACAGCATCCTCGAGATGGTGGCCATCAACATCACCGGCACCCTGCTGCTGCTGCGGCGACTGATCCCCCGGCTGCTCGACTCCCGGAGGCCCCAGCTGATCCTCACGGGCTCCACCTCCGGCCTGCGCCAGAGCGGCCAGCCGGAGGTGACCTTCGGCGCCTCGAAGTTCGCCCTCACCGGCATCGCCGATGCCCTGCGGGAGAGCTTCCGGGACCAGCAGCTGGCGGTGACCTGCCTACAGCTGGGCTACCTCAACACCGACGACGGCCTGGAGGTGTCGCGCGAGGCGGCCGCCGGCCGCGGTGAGGGCCGGCAGATCCCGCTGCACGACGTGATCCGGATCGTCTCGGCCCTGCTGCAGCTCTCCCCGGCCTCCTTCGTGCGCGAGCTGGTCCTGCCCGCCATCGGCGACGAACGGTTCTGACGTCCGAGGCACCCCTACGGTGCTGCCACCCCGCCGACGGCACCGGAGCCATGCACACCCTGCGCCCGGGGCCTTGGCTGTCCGGCCTTCTGCTACTGCAGACCGCCCTGCTGCCGGGCAGCCTCGCGCTGGGCGGGCCGGCGCTCGCCCAGCCGGAGGATCCGGCGGCGGGCCTGGTGCTGCCGGCGGCCGCCTACCGCGCCTTGCTCGGCCAGCCACCGGCCCCGGGCAGCCGGCTGGAGCTCGACGATCTGGCCATCCTGCGCTGGAACCAGCGCAGCCGCACGCCGGCGGGGATCGTCCACAGCTGGCGCTTCCTGAACCGCAATCTCAGCGTCTTCGATGCCGCCGTGGGCGCCGACCTGGCCAGGACTTCACCTCTCCTCCACGCGGGCCTGCCGGCTTTTCTGGCGCGGGCCGATGGGCTCAAGGATCAGCTCAAGGATGCGGTGGCCCGGCCGCGCCCCTTCCTGAGCCACTCGGATCTGAAGCCCTGCCTGCCCCTGGAGAGCTCCTGGTCGTTCCCCAGCGGCCACGCCACCTGGTTTGCCACCGCGGCCCTGCTGCTGGCCGACCTGCTGCCGGAGCGCCGGGAGCGGCTGCTGCCGGTGGGTCTTCAGGGGGGCTACGTGCGTGCCTATTGCGCCATGCACTACCCCAGTGATGTGCTGGCCGGCCAGCGCCTCGCCGAAGCCATCAGCCGGGATGTGATCGCCTCGCCCCAGTGGACGCGCTTCAAGCAGCAGGTGGCCGGGGAGCGCCGCCTGCTGCTGGCGGTCCCACCGGCCGGCCTGCCCCTGCTGGCGGATTGATCGAATTCCGCGCCACGGTCCGCGGCGCCCGGCGCAACGGACTGGGCCTGCTGCTCACCCCGCTGGTGCGGCTCCGCCGCGTCGTGCGGACGCTGGCCCTGGCCCTGGAGCGCATGATCTGGCGGGAGCTGATCGAGGGGGAAGCCCCCGCCAACCCGCTCGTCAGCCTGCTCGCCTTCCTGCTGTTCTCCGGCCTCTGCCTGCTGGCCAGCCTCCAGGGGACCGTGGGCTACGTGATCGGCCTGCTGCTGTTCCTGTTGCCGATGGAGTGGCTGATGGCCCGGCTGGGCTACGGCGCGCCAGTCCAGCGGCGGGTACTGCTGCAGAGCTGGGGCGACCGCATCCGTCTGTTCCTGGACACGCCGGAGGGCAGCGAACGCCTGGAGCTGGGACGGGCCGCCGTCACGGCGGTGCTGATCCGCCAGGCCAGCGTCCAGCTGCCGCCGCTGGGGGAGCGGTCCCTGGGCTGGGATCTGGTTCTGGCTGTGGCCGATCCCGTTGGGGAGCACCTGCTGGCCCGTGCCGCCGGCTTCTCCGGCGCCTGGCAGCGGGGCCACGCCCTGGCCGCCGATCTGGGGGTGCCCCTGCGCCTGGCCGGCGTCCCCGACGGCCGGCAGCTCCCGGAGGCCCGGTCGGACAGAGCGCAGCCGGAGGATGTCTGGAGGCTGGAGCCGGGGGCCTCCGCCACACGCCTGGTCCGCAGCCGACGCACGGTGGGCGCCGCCCAGTGGTGCCGCTCCTTCGTCACGCAGGGCAGCGACCTGCTGTTCGTCGCCGTGCTCAACACCGTGATGGTGAAGTACGGCGGCTTTCTCGTCTGGATGTTCGGTCCGCGCCTGGGCCTGAGCGCACCCACCACCCTGGTGCTGGATCTCTCCCTCCCGGGCCTGCTGTCGCTGGGCCTGCCGGAGTGGACCGTGCTCCAGACCCTGCTGGTGATCGCCGCCCTCGGTGCCGCCGGCATCGGCAGCTACAGGCAGTGGAGTCCCCAGGAGCTCTCCGTGGCGGACGACCAGATCCACCTCCGCCGCCCCGGCCAGCCCAGGCGCCAGCTGCCGTTGCGGATGATCACCGCCGTGCTGCGGCTGCCGGGTCCGGACCCCCGGGTGATCCTCTGGAGCGAACGCCGGCCGCCGATCGTGGTGGACGGCCTCTCCGGCGAGCGGGAGGCGGCCGAGCTGCTGGAGAAGCTGGAGGCTGTCCTCGATCGGCCCCGGGGATGATGGAGCCCATGAACCTCTGCAACCCCCACTCGCTGGCCGCAGCCCTGGTGGTGGCGCTGCCGGGCGTCGCCGCGGCACCCGCCGTCCCAGGGCCCGCCAGGCCGGAAGCCGCGGCGGAAGCCGGCCTGGCGGCGCTGGAGGCCCGTTCCGGCGGCCGGCTGGGGGTGTTCGCCATCGACACCGCCAGCGGTGCCCGGATCGGCCACCGGGCCGGCGAGCGCTTTCCCCTCTGCAGCACCTTCAAGGCGATCCTGGCGGGGGCCGTTCTGCACAGAAGCCAGCGGCAGCCCGGCTTCCTGGAGCAGCGGATCCGTTTCGGCCGCCAGGATCTGGTGAGCCACTCGCCGATCGCCGAGCAGCACCTCGAAGGCGGCCTGACGGTGGAGGAGATGGCCGCCGCCACGGTCCAGACCAGCGACAACACGGCCGCCAACCAGCTGATGGCACGTCTGGGCGGCCCCGCCGGCCTGACCGCCTTCGCCCGCTCCATCGGCAACCGCACCTTCCGGCTCGATCGCTGGGAAACAGCCCTCAACTCCGCCATCCCCGGCGACCCCCGCGACACCGACACCCCCGCCGGCATGGGCACCAGCCTTCAGGCCCTGGTGCTCGGGACGGCCCTGGGCCCGCCGCAGCGGCAACGGCTGCAGGACTGGCTGATCGGCACCACCACCGGCGACCGGCGAGTCCGGGCCGGGGTGCCGTCGGGCTGGCAGGTGGGCGACAAGACCGGCACCTGCGGGGCCTACGGCACCGCCAATGACGTGGCCGTGCTCTGGCCGCCGGACCGGGCGCCGATCGTGCTGGCGGTGTTTCACACTCAGGCCGATCCGGCCGCCGCCGCGCAGGATGGGGTGATCGCCGAAGCCGCGACCATCGTGGCCGGGGCGTTCAGACCGGCTGGCAGGTGAGCACCAGCTGGTCGCGGTGCACCACCGCATCCCCCACCGGCCCCAGCCGGCGGCGCACCTCCTCGCTGCTCAGACCCTTGATCCGGCGCAGTTCCTCACTGCTCAGGGTGCTCAGGCCCCGCCCCAGCTCGCGGCCATCGCTGGCCAGCACCCGGACCGCCTCGCGCCGGGAGAAGTGACCCTCCACCTCGCGGATGCCCACCGCCAGCAGGGAGGCCCCCTGCTGCAGCAGGGCCCGCTCGGCGCCCGCATCCACCCGCACGCTGCCCTTCACCAGCAGGGCATGGGCCAGCCAGCTCTTGCGGTCGGCCAGGGGGGTGGCGCTGGGCTGGAACACGGTGCCCACCTTCTCGCCGGCGAACAGGGCCTCGAGCACCGCCGGATCGCGTCCATCGGCCAGCCGCACCCGGATGCCGCTGGAGGTGGCGATGCGGGCCGCCGCCAGCTTGGTGGTCATGCCGCCGGTGCCCCACTGCCCGCCGCCCTCGGCCACGTGGCTGAGGCGCTCCAGCTCCGCCAGGTCGCGCACCTCCTCGATCGGGCTGGCATCGGCATCGGTGCGGGGGTTGCCGGAATAGAGCCGGTCCACGTCCGTGAGCAGCACCAGTTCATCGGCGCCGATCGCCACCGCCACCAGGGCCGAGAGGGTGTCGTTGTCGCCGAAGCGCAGTTCGTCGGTGGCCAGGGTGTCGTTCTCGTTCACCACCGGCAGCACCCCCCACGCCAGCAGCTGCTCCAGGGTGCGGCAGGCGTTCTGGTAGCGGCGCCTGGAGGCCAGATCGCTGCGGGTGAGCAGCACCTGGGCCACCGCCATCCCCCGCACGGCGAAGGCCTCCTGGTACAGACCCATCAGCCGGCCCTGGCCGACGGCGGCAGCCGCCTGCAGGGCCACCACCTCGGTGGGGCGCCGGCTGAAGCGGAGCGCCTCGCAGCCCAGTCCCACGGCCCCGCTGGTCACCAGGGCCAGCTGGTCGCCCCGGCGCTGCTGGCGGCCGAAGCTGGCGGCCAGATCGGCGATCACCGCCGCCGTGGAACGCTCGGGGCTGCCCCGCAGCAGGCTGGTGCCCACCTTGATCACCCGCCGCAGTCCAGGGCGGGCGTCCGCCGCCGCGCCGGAGGTCGGCGTTGTGCCGGAGGTCGCCATCAGCCCGGCACCGAGCCCACCCAGCGGGCCATGCGCAGCTCGAGGTTCTGGAGCCGGTCCTGGCGGCAGGGTTCACCGTCGGGATCGATCGGCTTCACCAGCACCGTGAACAGGCCCATGCGGTTGCCCACCAGCACGTCGGTGAACAGCCGGTCGCCCACCAGGGCCACCTGGGCCGGGGGCAGGGCGAGGTCCTGCAGCACCTTGCGCAGGGCGGCGCGCCGCGGCTTGCCCGCCGAGGTGGTGTAAGGAAGCCCCATGGTGTCCGCCACCGCACCGATCCGGCGCCGGGAGGGGTTGTTGCTGAGCAGGTGCAGGGGCATCCGCTCACGGGCATGGCGCAGCCACACCTCCGCCTGCACGGGCATGGTGGCCTGGCGGCGGGGCAGCAGGGTGCGGTCGACGTCGAGGACCAGGGCGCAGATGCCACGGTCGACCAGCTCCTGCAGGGGCAGGTGGGCCAGGGAGGTCCCCAGCAGCCAGTCGGGCGTGAGCAGGTCGCGCAGCATCAGTCGTCGCTCTCCCGTTCGTCGAGTTCGGCCTCGATGCGCGGCTGGACCCGCTCGAACTCCTCCCCCTCCACCATCACCGCATCGGCGCCGTCCATGCGGGCCACCACGAAAAAGGGATCCAGGGGGATGTAGAGGCCGTACTCCTCATCGCCGGCCATGAAGCTCACCAGCAGCTCGTAGGTCTCGCTGTCATCATCCCCCTCCTCGTCCTCGAGGTCGTCCGGGTCGGGCTCCTCCAGCTCACCGCTGACGGTGAGGGTGACGGCGGAACGCACCAGGGTGAGGTCGTGCTCCTGCAGCACCACATCCGCCACCGACAGCACCGGTTCGGTGGCATCGAGGGTCTCGATCAGTTCGGGGTCGTCATCCTCCCGCAGCCGGAACAGGCACACCGGGGTGTCCACCGGCGTCAGCAGGGCGTAGTCGTGGCCGTCGAGGGGGATCAGCTGCTCCAGGAAGCACAGCAGCTGGCGGCCGCTGCCGTCCCGCACCTGCACGGTGGGCACATCGCCGGAGCCCGTCATCGCAGGGGGGTCGGAGGCCATCAAGAGGAAGCGGGTCTCCTCAGAATGAATCAGCACCGGCCCGAGTGCCCACGGCGATGGCCGCCGGGTCGACCGGATCGGCGCTGAACAGGGCGGGACCCAGGGCCTCGGGCCCCTCCCGCAGCCACTGTTCCAGCAGCAGCGCCGCCGCCGCGCTGTCGAGCCGGCCGCTGCGGTCGCCGTGCAGTCCGAAGCGTTCGCCGGCGGCCCAGCTGCTGGCGTGCTCATCCACCCAGGCCAGGGGCAGGGGCTGGCCCAGGGCCGCCAGGCCCCGGGCCAGCCGCAGGCCGTAGCGGCGACAGTGGACCCCCTGGGGGGTGGGCCGCTGGCTGGCATCCAGGGGCAGGCCCACCACCAGCGTCTCCACCCGCCGCTGGCGCACCAGTTCCAGCAGGCGCCCCAGGTCGGCCTGGAAGTCGCCCCGGGCCAGTGCAGGCAGGGGGGTCACGGTGAGCCCCAGGGGATCACAGCCAGCCAGGCCGATGCGGCGGCGGCCCACATCCAGGGCCAGCACCGAGCGCGGCCGGGGCGGCGCCATTCAGTGCAGCACCAGGGGCTCGCTGGGCAGGCTGCCAAGGGGGCCGGTGGGGGTGGGCATGGGGCGCCGCCGCGGCTGCAGCTGCTCCAGCACCGCCTCGATGCGGCGGGCCGCCCGCTTGGCCGGCTGGCCTTCCTGCCGCCGCCAGACGCTGCGGGCCATCAGCACCTCCTCGCCGTGGGCCTCGGCCCCGAGGGCCTGCAGCCACAGCTGGCGGTCGCCATCGCCCACCTCGCAGCGCAGCCAGAGGCTGGCGCCACCCCGGCCGATGCGGTGCAGCAGCGACTCGGCCGCCGGCCCGAGCAGATGGCCCCAACCCGGGTGGATGCTCAGCTCCACCGCCTGGCCGCCACCGGGATGTTCATCGAGCAGGCGCACGCCGGCCACGGCCTCGTTGCGGACGCCATCCAACAGCATCCAGCCCTGGCCGCGGCTCTGGTCGAGCAGGTCCTCGATGCGGCGGTCCTGGAGCTGGCGCAGGTGGGCCGGGCAGGTGGCCTGCTCCAGGTGCCACAGCAGCGGGGCGGTGCGACGGTTGAGCGGGCGCATCTGCAGGTCGGCCGGCGGCACGGGGGCGGCGCCGGCGGCGGGCAGCTGCCAGCGCCAGAGGCGATCGGTGCGCTGGGGCTGGAACCCCTGCTCCCGCAGGGTGGCGAGCCGGGAGGTGTCGAGGCTGGAGGCGGTGGCGATCCAGCTGGCGGCGCCCTTCACCCGGCCAATGGCCTGGCGCAGCAGATCACCGGCCAGTGCTGCCCGGCTCGGGGCCGGACCATCGGCGGCCGCCCCCTCGCTGGCGGCCAGGGCCAGGCGCAGGTGCTGCACCTGCCAGCAGGTGCCGCTGCGGTTGAGGCGGCGGCAGACGATCAGCCCCAGGGCCTGCTGGCGGGTGAGCCCCTGGCGCTGCAGTGCCACCAGCACCTGGGCGGCCAACGGCCGGCGGCTGGTGACCGCCGTCAGCAGCTGTTCCGGCAGGGCCAGCAGCAGCGAGCGCTGCAGCAGCGGCTGCAGCGGCAGGAAAGCGGGATCATCGAGCAGGGGCAGGTGCCATCCCTGCAGGGGCTCCACCGTCCAGGTGGGGGAGGTTCTGCCCTGGGCAGGCACTGGCACGGCAGGCACTGGCACGGCAGACGACGGTGGAGAGGGGGCGTGGGCGAAACGGGACCGACGCCGCGGCGGCTGGCGACGTCGTCTCAGGATTCTACGCGGGCCTCACCAGCACCAGAGGTGTGCGCTCATTGGCGTTGCCGGCGGGATTGGGGCGCAACGCCCGCATCAGCAGATCTTCATCGGTGCCGCCGCTGGCGGCCAGCACCTTCACCCGCCCGAGGTCGTTGACATCCACCACGGCCACCGCCACCCCCAGGGCCGCCGCCATCCGCTCACACCAGGCGGCCGGCTGATCCGGTCCGAGCACGATCGTCTGGTCGTAAGGGGGCGTGGTGCCGGTGATGTCGTCGATCAGGCGGGCCTGCTCCCCGGCCAGGCGATAGAACCAGCCCTTGCTGCCCACCAGCTTGAGGGCGGTGCCCACCACCCAGGCCCCGAGCACCCGCGCCGGGCCGGACACATCGATCAGGGTCTGGAGGCCGCAGGCCGTGGCCAGGGAGCTGGTGGGGTGGAACACCCGGCAGAGCAGGCGGGCCAGGAAGGAGGGCTCCACCGTCGAGGGGTGGTGGTAGCGCCCCTGGATCACCGCCAGGGGGGTCTCACCGATGGTGAGCACGTCCCCGGGCTGCAGCAGCCCGTCGGTGTAGCGCTGCAGCACCGCCAGCGGATCGTCGAGCACCCCGAGCAGGTGGGTGCGCACCGGCAGCACCCGGCAGCGCTCTCCCTCGCGCCAGCCGGGGGCGGCGGGGTCGCCCGGCTCCGGCCTCTGCAGCGGCAGCAGGATCCCCTGGCGCCGCTGCAGCCGGCCGAAGGGCCCGTAGTTGATCCAGTGGATGTCCATCCAGAGGGTGTCGAGCACGCTCTCCAGGTCCAGGCCGCCGGGCGCCGTCAGGTTGAGGCGGATGTGGGCGGCCGTGCTCTTGCGGCCCTTGACGATGTAGGCGGCCCAGTACCCGTCGGGGCGGGCCTCCTCGTCGGGATGCAGGGGCGTGATCTGCAGCTCGTGGCGCACCTGGCTGACGTCACTGCGGCCCAGCAGGGTGGGCACCACCGTGATCTCGGGCACCATCACCTCCATGCGGGGGTGGGGGTTGCGGATGCGCACCTCGCCGGTGATCTCCAGGCCCTGGGCCCGGCGCCGCACCTGGAAGGATCCCGGCAGCAACTGCAGGGGCGAGGCGGGCCGGAGGCGGTGGCGGAGTTCGAGCACCACCAGGCCCAGGCCGAGGAGCAGCAGCAGGACCAGCAGGAAGGAAACGGGGAGCGGCAAGCCGATACGTCGGGGAATGTCCGGCCGGAGCGTAGATGCGCCCGCGGACCTAGCTTCGGCCCCATGGAACCGGCAGGGCCCTGGCATGCGCAAGACCTTCGTGCTCGACACCAATGTGTTGCTGCATGACCCCCAGGCCCTGAACCGGTTCGAGGACAACCAGGTGGTGATCCCGATCGAGGTGGTCGAGGAAATCGACCGCTTCAAGCGGGACCCCTCCGAGAAGGGCCGCAACGCCCGCCAGGTGTCGCGGCTGCTCGACCAGCTGCGTGAGAAGGGCAACCTGGCCGAAGGGGTGCCCATCGACGACGTCAGCGGCGGCACCGTCAAGGTGGTGTTCTGCCGCAGCGAGACCCTGAGCCAGCTGCCCCCCGAGCTGAAGGCGGGCAACGGCGACAACAACATCCTGGCCGTGGCCCTGGAGCAGCGCCTGCAGGAGGTGGTGGGCAGCCAGCCGCCGGTGGTGCTCGTCACCAAGGACACCAACCTGCGCATCAAGGCCGATGCGGTGGGCCTGATCGCCCAGGACTACACCACCGACAAGGTGGACATGGCCGACCTCTATCCGGGCTTCTGCGAGCGCTGGGTCGACGCTGATCAGATGGACCGCGTGAAGACGGGTGATGGCCTGCCGGCGGACGCCATCCCGGAGCAGACGGTGGCCGTCTCGCCGCTGCAGGCCAACGAGGGGGTGACCCTCATCGATCTGGCCCAGCCCGCCCACACCCTGCTGGCCCGCTACAACGGGCGCACCGGCACCCTGCAGCCGCTGCAGAAGTCCGCCAAGGCCAAGATGGGACGCATCCAGCCCCGCAACCGGGAGCAGTCCTTCGCCCTCGATCTGCTGCTCGATCCGGCGGTGGCCCTGGTGACCCTGGTGGGCAAGGCGGGCACCGGCAAGACCCTGCTGGCCCTGGCGGCGGGGCTGCACCAGGTCGCCGACGAGCGTCTTTACGAGCGGCTGCTGGTGACCCGCCCGGTGATCTCCCTGGGCAAGGAAATGGGCTTCCTGCCAGGGGATCTGGAGGAGAAGATGGCCCCCTGGATGCAACCGATTGTCGACAACCTCGACTTCCTGCTGGGTGGCGACGAGGGCCAGCCCGCACGCGGCAGCCACCGCCCGCCCCGCAGCAACTGGAGTGACCTCAAGGGCATGGGCCTGCTGGAAGTGGAGGCGATCAGCTACATCCGCGGCCGCTCCATCCCCCGCCAGTTCATGGTGGTGGACGAGGCCCAGAACCTCACCCCCCATGAAGTGAAGACGATCGTGACCCGGGTGGGGGAGGGCACCAAGATCGTGCTCACCGGCGATCCGTACCAGATCGACAATCCCTACGTGGATGCCGAGAGCAATGGGCTCACCTGGCTGGTGGAGCGCTTCAAGGGCCAGCTGCTCTCCGGCCACATCACGCTGATGCGGGGCGAACGCTCCGAGCTGGCCGAACTGGCCGCCAATCTGCTCTGAGCCGGCCCCCCAGCCCGCTCAACCGGCGGATCTCAGGGGAGGAAGGTGCAGGTGATCGTGCCGTTGACGGCCACCCGCAGCATGGCCTGGCGATGGGTCTCCTGGGCCTGCTGACCCAGGCACAGCACCCCGCTGGCGTCGCCGGTCCAGGAGCGGCTGTTGATCTGCCGGGCCGAGGTGCCGTTGCAGTTGCGGGTGGGCCCGCCGCCGGGCTGGGCGACCACCACATGCAGCCCGGACTTATGGGCCACCGCGCACTGCTCGGCGAAGGCGACCGTCTCCAGGATGCTGCTGGAGGCTTGGGCCACAGCGCGGGCGCGGAGGTACTGGGGCAGGACCACCGCAGAGAGAAGGCCCACGATGGCCGCGACGATCATCAGCTCCAGGAGCGTGAACCCGGATGCTCCGGATTCCCCCAGCCGTACCGAATGGCGGCGGTGATCGCCGCGGACAAAGGGCAGAGAGAAGACGGGGAAGGGGCTCTGGAACATCTCAGGCGTGGGGATCCCCTTCTGTCTCGTCCGGGTGAGAATCAGGGATACCAGGTACAGACCGCCACGAAGAAGGTCGTCCTGAAGTTGATCCTGAAGCTGAAGAACATCCGCCAGGGCTCACTCCAGAGACCTCACCGTGGGTGACAACGGGGATCTTACGGGCGATCCACAGAAAATCAACCGGACCGGTCCCCGCTCACCAGGCTGACGTCATCAGGCTCAGACCATCTGCTCCGGCCTGACGAGGCGGTCGAACTCCTCCCCGCTGATCTCGCCCAGCACCAGGGCCGCCTCCCGCAGGCTGAGCCGGTGCTCGTGGGCGTGACGGGCGATGGCGCAGGCCCGGTCGTAGCCGATCGCCGGTGTCAGGGCCGTCACCAGCATCAGGCTGCGGTCCCGCATGGCTTCGATGTGGGCCACATCGGCGCGCAGGCCCTCGATGCAGAGCTCCCGGAACGTGCCGCAGCTGCCCGCCAGCAGGTCGATGCTCTCCAGCAGGTTGTGGGCGATCAGGGGCTTGAACACATTCAGCTCGAAGTTCCCCTGGCTGGCCGCCATCTGGACGGCAGTGTTGTTGCCCATCACCTGCACGGCCACCATGGTGAGGCTCTCGCACTGGGTGGGATTCACCTTGCCGGGCATGATGCTCGAGCCCGGTTCGTTCTCCGGCAGCACCAGTTCGCCGAGGCCGCAGCGGGGCCCGCTCGCCAGCCAGCGGATGTCGTTGGCGATCTTCATCAGGCTGCCCGCCAGCACGGTGAGGGCGCCGTGGGCCGCCGCCAGCCCCTCCTGGCCCGCGAGGGCCTGGAACTTGTCGGGGGCACTGGTGAAGGGCAGGCCGATGCGCTCCGCCAGCCGGGTGGCCACCGCCTCACCGAACCCCGTCGGGGCATTGAGTCCGGTGCCCACGGCCGTGCCGCCGATGGCCAGCTGCAGCACCTGGGGCAGGGTGGCCCGCAGGCCCGCCAGCCCCAGCTCCAGCTGGGAGGCGTAGCCGCCGAATTCCTGGCCCAGGCTCAGGGGCACCGCATCCTGCAGGTGGGTGCGCCCGATCTTGATCAGGCCGGCGTAGGCCTCCGCCTTCTGGCGCAGGGCGGCGATCAGCGCCTCCAGGCTCGGGATCAGCCGCTGCTGCAGTTCGATCGCCACCGCCATGTGCATGGCGGCGGGGAAGGTGTCGTTGCTCGACTGGCTCAGGTTGACGTGGTCGTTCGGGTGCACCGGCACCTTGCTGCCCAGCACGCCGCCGGCGGCGGCGATCGCCCGGTTGGCGATCACCTCGTTGACGTTCATGTTGGTCTGGGTGCCCGACCCGGTCTGCCAGACCCGCAGCGGGAACTCGCCATCGAGCCGGCCCTGGCTCACCTCCTCGGCGGCGGCCACGATCAGGCCCGCCAGCTGTGGGCTCAGCACCCCACGGGCCGCGTTCACCTCGGCGCAGGCGGCCTTGAGCTGGCCGAAGGCGTGCACCACCGCCATCGGCATCGGCGCGCCGAAGGGGAAGTTGCGCAGGGAACGCTGGGTCTGGGCGCCCCAGTAGTGCTCGGCCGGCACCTCCACCGGGCCGAGGCTGTCGGTTTCTGTGCGGGTGGCCGGCATCAGCGGGACGCCACCACTTCGCTGTTGAGTTCGTTGAAACTCAAGGTGGCGCTGTTCCCCGAGCCCGGCGCCATCGGAATGCCGGTGGCTTCGCTCACGGCCGTGTTGATGGCATCGACGCTCACCTGGCCATGGCGATCGAAGACGACGCGGCCGGTGCCGTCGATCACCACCACCTGGGGGATCAGGCCGTCCCAGTAATGGGCCGGATCGGCCACGCCGGCGTCGGGCCGGTTCTGGAGCGGATCGGTGACCAGGGGGATCAGGTCGACGGCATTGCCCCAGACCCGCTGCAGCTCCGACACCACCGGCGAGAACTGCTTGCTGACGCTGCTGTCGTCGAGGTAGTAGACGAGCACGGCCACCCGGTGCTCGTCTAGGGACTGGGCCAGGCTGCTGCGGGGCGGCACCAGGGAGCCGTTGCCGGCGTAGAGGGCGAAGATGTTGCCGTCGTAGCGGTCGTTCTCGAGGCTGGCCGTCGCCTCGCCCGGGGCCCAGAGCAGCCCCAGCACCAGGGTCAGCAGCAGGGCCCAGAGGCCGGCGAGGGGCCGGGAGCGCGAACGGAGCAAGGGGAAGCGGGCAGATGGGCACATTGTGCCGTGGTAACCGGCCGCCTCAGCTGCGGTTGAGGCTGCGGCCCATCCCCTGGACAATGCCGCGCCCCACCAGGCCGATCGCCCGGCCGAGCACCTGGGTCAGCAGCACCACCAGGAGGTCGCCGAGACGTTTGAGCAGGCTGCGGAGCTGGGGACCCAGGGCATCGCGGGCCTCCAGGGCCAGGGTGACCGCCTGCTGCACCCAGCCCAGCTGGCGCAGCTCGGCATCGCGGGGCTCCGTGAGATCCACGCAGTCGATGGCACCGTCGCCCAGGCGGAACAGGGAGCGTCGGCTCTCGTAGAGGTGGATCGGCCGCTCGAACCAGCTGGTCCAGCGCTGCTGGGCGTTGAGCTGGTTGCGCAGCCGTTCCAGGTTGCGGGTGGCGAGCAGCTCAGGGCGCAGCAGGTAGCGGCGCAGTTCGGGCCATTCGGCGCAGGCCGCCAGCACCTCGGCGCTGATCAGCTCGGCACTGCGCACCAGCCAGTTGCTGAGCAGCAGCTCCAGGTACAGGACCGCCTGGGGCTCATCCGGCGCCACCAGGCGGCCGTCCACCAGCAGCGGACGGGCCTGCAGCAGCGGGCTGAGCATGGCGGCGGGATCGGTCAGCTCCAGATCGTCGGTGTCGAGGCTGCTGCGCTGCAGCAGGGTCTCGGCCACCGGGCAGAGCCGGCCCTCCATGGGCAACTGCACATAGGACCCGGCCATGGAGCGCAGGGCCTGCTGGCGCAGCTCGGGCTGGAGCTCCCTCCAGAGCCGCTCCAGCTGCTCGCCGCGGGGATCATCCTGCAGCAGACGCTGGCGCAGCCGGTGGAACTGCTCCAGCAGTCCCAGCAGCAGGTCGCTGCGGCGGGAGGCATGGAGGCCGTCGAGGGCCAGCAGCTGGCCACTGTTGTTGCTGGGGCCGGCGGCGGCGGCCGCCGTGAGCCGGCCGCGCAGGGCCTCCCAGAGCCCTTCGGCGGTGCGTTGCCGCAGGGTGATGGCCACCCCATGGGCCGGGCCGCCGAGTGGGGCGCTGGGCACGCTGGCGTCGGCGGACGGGGAGGGCAGCCCGGCGGGGCCGTCGAGGGGCTGGCCCCAGGCCAGGCTGACGGGCCCCCAGAGCCAGAGCAGCAGCCGGCGGGCCAGGCGCAGCTCCCGCACCCGGCCCTGCAGCACCAGCAGCGGCAGCAGGTCGACCGGCGGCGGATCCAGCAGGCGCAGGCAAAGGCGGAGTTCGGCATCGATCTGCTGCAGGCCGCTCAGCAGCAGCCACTGGCCCAGGCCCATCGGCATGGAGGGCCCGGGGTTCTCGCCCCGTTGCGTCGCGGCGATGGCCAGCACCCGGCCGCCGGCCAGCAGGGTGGTGACCGCCTGCCGCAGGCTCTCGGCATCGGCCTGCTCGATCAGCCCCTGGGCCGGCAGCTGTAGCAGGACATCGCTGCCGTAGGGGTGGGTCGCGGGCAGCAGCAGCAGCAGCGGCGCCGGGTGCCAGCGCTCCAGCAGCCGGCGGCTCTCGGCGTCGAGGGCCTGGGGTTCGGGCAGGCTGCCGAGGTACCAGAGGACGAGCTGGGGTGCCCCCTGGAGCTCTTCAGGGCCGACCACCCGGCAGCCGCCCCATCCATCGGAAGCCGCGCCGGAATCGTCAACCTCCAGCCAGCTGGTGAGGCCGGCGCGCTCCAGGGGGTCGGCGAACAGCAGCAGCTGGGGCAGGGGCCGTGCCGGACGTCGTCCCACGTTGCCAGAGAAGGAATGGCCCGACCTTAACCAAGGCGCCGGGCTTTCTCCAGTGCCACCCCTTCAGGAGGGGCGGGGCCGGCCGGAGAGATGCAGGGTGTACGACTCGATGGCAAAGCCCGTCTGCTCCTCGATCTGCTGGAGGAGATGGTCGGGCAGAAGAACATCAAGGTCGTGAATCTGGCCGGACTGGGTGCAGGTCAGGTGGCTGTGGGGATCGGCGCGATAGCCATAGAGACGGCCACTGGCCCGCTCGATGCACTCGATCACGCCGGCCGATTGCAACGCCTCGAGGTTCTGATAGACGGAGGTGTGGCCGATGTGGCGGCCCTGGTTGTTGAGCTTGTCGAAGATGTCGCGGGCGGAAAGATGGCTCTTCTCATCCCAGAGAAGATCCAGCACCATGCGCCGCTGACGGCTCAGCCGCATGCCCAGATCCCGGCAACGCTGGTAAACCTCCTCCACATGGGATGGCGCCGTGGCCACCGCATGGCGATCACCGGCCTCGCCGCGGCGGCCCGGGGCCGCGGAGGATGCGGTGGTCGTTGAAGAAGGCAAACGCTGCCGCAGAACACATTGGCTCTGTTATAGAGCAGTTGCCCGATCATCGGCATGAACGCCACAGCGGCGGCCGGCCGGGCTCAGGCGATCGGCAGCCGCAGCGGATCCTGGAGCCGACCGTCGCCGAGGGCCTGCAGCGCCTCGGCCAGCTCCACCCGTCCGTCGTACAGCGCCCGTCCCACGATCACCCCCTCCACGCCGAGGGGTTCGAGACTCAGCAGGCTGAGCAGGTCGGTGAGGCTGCCCACACCGCCTGAGGCGATCACCGGCAGGGAGGTGGCCTGGGCCATGGCCCGCAGGGCCGCCAGGTTGGGGCCCCCCAGGGTGCCGTCGGTGGCGATGTCGGTGCTGATGATCGCCGCCACTCCGGTTCCCTCCAGGCTGGCGGCCAGGGCCGTCGCCTCCACCGTGCTCTGCTCGATCCAGCCGCGGGTGGCCACCTTGCCCTCGTTGGCATCGATCCCCACCACGATCCGGCCCGGGTGGCGGCCCGCCAGGTCCCGGACCAGCGCGGGGTTCTCCACGGCAACCGTGCCCAGGATCACCCGGTCCACACCCCAGCCCAGGAGCTGTTCGGCCCGCTCCACCGAGCGCACCCCTCCCCCCAGCTGCACTGGGATCTCCAGGGCCGCCGCGATGGCCTGCACGGCGGCGTCGTTGGAGGGTTCGCCGCTCCGGGCGCCATCGAGATCCACCAGGTGCAGACGGGTGGCCCCCTGCCGCTGCCACTCGCGGGCCTGGGCCACCGGATCGTCGCTGAAGCGGGTGACCTGGCCGTAATCGCCCTGATGCAGCCGCACGCAATGCCCGTCGAGCAGATCGATGGCGGGGATGACTTGCATGGAAAGGGAGGACAATGCCGCTGCCGGACCCATCCTGTGCCATGACGCTGCCTGGATGATGCGGACCTGATGGCCCCCACCCCTCCCGACCTCGCCACTCTTCACCTCGCCCCGGACGACTGGCGCCGCCTCCGGGATGCGCTCCGTTACCAGGGCCGCGATCTCCATCACCGGTCCTACGCGGTGGACAGCCGGCGCCGGGAACTGCTGTGGGAGGAGATGGACCGCTGCCTGGCGCTGGCGGATCGCATCGAAGAACATCTCGCCGGGCTCGACGGGGCCGATGCGGGCTGAGAGGACGGGGCCCCTGCGGCTGGTCACCTATCTGGGACTCGTCGCCCTGCTGCTGCCCATCGGCGGCGCTGGCCCGGCCCTGGCCCAGCCCCTGGCCCCGCCTCCGCTGGCGCCGCCGGCCCCACCGCCGCGCTCGTTGCTGGGGCCCGACGGTCCCGATCCCCGCGACAGGCCGCCCCCCCTGGCACCGCCCGGTTCGGTGATCCCACCCATCAACCGCCCCGATCCCCGGCTGGAGGCGGCCCTGCGGGCCCGCCTGTTCGGCGGCCCGCTGGCCTCCCCCCCCGCCGCAGCCGGCGATCCCGACCAGACCGAGTGGGAGCAGGCCCGTGCCACGGCCACCCGGCCGGTCTGCGCCGACGTGGGCCCCCTGCGCTACCTGCACAACCGGGTCGACCTGGACGGCGACGGCCGCCTGGAGACCGTGGCGGTGGTGGTGGGCTCCTACGCCTGCTCCAGCGGCGGCTGCAGCCTGCTGATCTTCCGGGACAACGACGGCAGCCTGGAACTGGTGGCGGAGAACGGCCTGTTCCAGTCGCCCCTGACGGTGATCAGCAACCGCCACCGCGGCTGGCTGGATCTCACCATGCCCGCCAGCCTGCATGGCGCCCCCGACGGCCTCAAGGAGCTGCGCTTCGATGGCCGCACCTACCGGCCCATGCCGCTGCCGGTGGCCGACGGCACCAGCGGGCCGCCCGGCACGGTGCTGCTGGAGCTGCTGCCGCTGCCGTTCGAGCGCCTGGGCCAGCCCCTCCCCTGCGGCCCCTGATCCGGCCCGGCCGCTTGAATGGCGCTCACCGACGCGGCATGGCGATGAGGATCCTGGTGATGGGCGGCACCCGATTCGTGGGTCGCCCCCTGGTCAACCGGCTGCTGGAGGCGGGCCATGAGCTCAGCCTCTTCACCCGCGGCCGCCAGCCGGTGCCGGCGGGGGTGGAGCATCTGCGGGGTGACCGGAGCAGCGCCGAGGGCCTGGCGGCCCTCCAGGACCGCCCCTTCGATGTGATCGTCGACAGCTCCGGCCGCACCCTGGAGGACACCCGCCAGGTGATCGAGCGCACCGGTCCCCCCTCCCACCGGCTGGTGTACGTCAGCTCGGCCGGGGTCTACGCCGACAGCGAGCTCTGGCCCCTCGACGAGGACGCCCCCACCGATCCCCAGAGCCGCCACGCCGGCAAGCTGGACACCGAAGCCTGGCTGCGCCAGGAGGGCATCCCCTTCACCAGCTTCCGCCCCACCTACATCGTCGGACCCGGCAACTACAACCCGGTGGAGAGCTGGTTCTTCGATCGGATCGTGCACGGCCGGCCGGTGCCCCTGCCGGGCGATGGCAGCACCATCACCCAGCTGGGCCACGTGGCCGACCTGGCGGCCGCCATGGCCCGCTGCATCGAGGTGGAAACCGCCACCAACCGCATTTACAACTGCACCGGCTCCCAGGGCACCACGTTCCGGGGCCTGGTGGCCGCCGCCGCCCGCGCCTGCGGCACCGATCTGGAGGCGGTGGAGATCCGCAGCTTCGATCCCGCCGGCCTCGACAAGAAGGCCCGCAAGGCCTTCCCCCTGCGCCTGGCCCACTTCCTCACCGACACCCACCGGGTGCGGCGGGAGCTGGCCTGGGAGCCCGCCTACGACCTGGAGGCCACCCTGGCCGACAGCTACGCCAACGACTACGCCCTGCGGATGCCCACCACCCCCGACTTCAGCAGCGATGCGGCCCTGCTGGGGTGAGGGGCCGCCGGCAGGTCAGCCCCGCTGAGCCGCCCGCAGATACCCCAGGGCCGAGCTGAGGGCCAGCAGCAGCGACGGCCAGAACAGCCACCAGCCGGCGGCCTGCAGAGCGGCCACCAGCCCGGCCCCCTGGCCCAGGCCCCAGGCCGGCGGCCAGAGCAGCAGCAGCAGCGAAACGAACTGCAGGATCGTCTTGGCCTTGCCCCCCAGCGAGGCGGGGCCGCCGCTGCCCTGGCCGGCCCGCCAGCCGGAGATCAGCAGCTCCCGCGCCAGCAGCAGCCACACCGCCCACAGGGGCAGGCCGCCCGTATGGGCCAGCCAGAGCAGCGGGGCGCTGATCAGGATCTTGTCGGTGAGGGGATCGAGCCGCGCCCCCCACACCGAACCGCCGCCGGCCCGGCGGGCCAGGGCGCCATCGGCCCAGTCGCTCAGGCCGCCCAGCAGCAGCAGACCCCAGGCCAAAGCGGGCCGGCCGCCCGCCAGGGCCAGCAGCAGGGGCAACCCCAGCACGGCCCGGGCCAGGGTCAGCAGGTCGGCGAGGCGTCGCAGGGCAGGGTCCCGTTCACCAGCAGAATGCCATCACCGAGGAGATCCGCATGGTCGTCGAGCGCAGCGTGGCCGAGGTGATGACCAGCCCCGTGCTGAGTGTCACCACCACCACGCCCCTGCAGGAGGCCGTGCAGCTGATGAGCGACCACCACGTCAGCGGCCTGCCGGTGCTCGATGAGCTCGGCGCCCTGGTGGGGGAACTCAGCGAGCAGGACCTGATGGTGCGCGAGAGCGGCTTCGATGCCGGCCCCTACGTGATGCTGCTGGATGCGGTCATCTACCTGCGCAATCCCCTCGACTGGGACAAGCAGGTGCACCAGGTGCTGGGCAGCACGGTGGGGGACGTGATGGGCTCCAAGCCCCACAGCTGCCCCGCCACCACCAGCCTGCCGGCGGCGGCCCATCTGCTGCACGACCGGGGCACCCAGCGGCTGTTCGTGCTCGACGACCAGGAGGCCCTGGTGGGGGTGCTCACCCGCGGCGACGTGGTGCGGGCCCTGGCCGCCGAGGGCTGACGCCGGAGCGGCGGGACGTCCCCGTCCACGGGACAACGGCCCCATCGGCCAGCAGCCAGAGACGCTCGCCGTCCGGACAGGGATGGCCGCCGGTGAGGGCACCGAAGGCGGGCAGGACCAGCTGATCGGCCACGGGGTCGTAGGCGAAGCACGGCAGCCGCAGCCGGTCGGCACCGCCACCCACCAGGGCAACGGGATGGCGATGGCCGCAGAGGTTGAGGTGGTCGGGGCGGGGCTCGGGCGCGTGGCTCAGCCACAGGGGGCCGAGGGCCAGAGACGGCTCCTGCTCCAGCCCCTCGAGCCAGCAGCCCCGCTCGTGGTTGCCGCCGATCAGCCGCAGCGGGCAGCCCAGCAGGTCCGGCAGGGCCCGCAGCTTCTGGCGCAGCTCGGCCGTCAGGCCCAGCCGGCTGTGGATCAGGTCCCCCAGCACCACCACCTGGGCGGGCCCGAGGCCATGGGCCACCGCCAGCAGGGCGTTGAAGGTGGCCCCGTCGCCATCGCTGGGGAGCGGGATGCCCTGGCTCTGGAAGCTCTCCGCCTTGCCCAGGTGCAGATCCGCCACCAGCAGCAACCCCTGCTGGGGATCCCACACGGCCCGCTGGCCCAGCAACTGGAGCCGGTGACCGCGCCACAGAAACTCGGCCGAACCCGGCCCGTTCATGCGAAAACCATCAGCGTGGGGGAGGGGTCCGACGTCGGCGCGCCGGCGTGGCCATCTTCTCCGACCAGAATCGAACCAGCACGAGGTCAGCGATGACGTCCAGCCCGCCGGAGGCCACCCCCGATCCGAGGGCCTGCCTGCTGCGGCTGGCCCCCTACCTGCTGGGCCGGGCCCGCCGCGGCGTGGTCGGCAGCAGCCGCTATGCCCAGAAGCTGCGGGACGCCATCCGCGCCGCCTCCGCCGACACCAGCCGCCGGGCGGTGCTGATCAGCGGTGAGCCCGGCCTGGAGAAGGACAACCTCGCCGCCCTGATCCACTTCGGCTCGTCGGCCCGCAAGCAGCTGCTGGTGCGCGTCAACTGCGCCCAGCTGCGGGCCGACGGCGCCGAACTCTTCGGGGCCCCTGCCGGCGGTGTGGCCCTGATCGACTGCATCGGTGCCGGCGGGCTGCTGCTGGATCAGATCGACCGCGCCGACCCCGCCCTGCGGCCCGCCCTGCTGGAGCTGGCCCGCAGCGGCCGCTGGCGCTCGCCCGACGCCGGCCACAGCGAACACCGCTTCATCGGCCGGGTGTTCCTCACCGCCGAAACCAGCGCCCCCGATTTCGACGCCCTCGGCTGTCACATCCGGGTGCCGCCGCTGCGGGTGCGGCGCCAGGACCTGGGGGAGTGGCTGCGCTACGGGGTGCGCCAGAAGGCCCTCAGCCTCGGCTGGAGCCGGCCGCCGGCCGTGGGGGAGGGGCTGGTGAAGCGCCTGCAGACCTACGACTTTCCCGGCAACGTGCGGGAGCTGCTGGAGCTGATCGAGCGGGCCCTGCGCCAGTGCAGCGGCGCCCATCCGGAGGAGCTGCCGGAGGACGTGTTCTGGACCCTGCGGCGGCCCCAGCGGGCCCGCTTCGATCTGTGGCGCTGGAAGCCACAGCTCCGGGACATCATGCGTTCGCCCGTGCTCTGGAACGCCCTGCTGTACGGGGTGGTGAGCTGGGTGTTCGTGCTGGTGAACCTCTGGCTCTGGTGGGGGCCCCAGGACCGCGCCCACAACGGCGACCTGAACCTCTTCTGGGCCTGGTGGTGGCCCCTGATCCTGCTGGCCTATCCCCTGGTGGGCCGGCTGTGGTGCTCCTTCTGCCCGTTCATGGTCTGGGGGGAGATCGTCCAGCGGCTGGCGACGGGACTGGGCTGGCGGCCGGCCCGCTGGCCGCGGGGGGACAGCGACCGCTGGGCGGCCCCCCTGCTGGCGGCCGGCTTCGCGGCGATCCTGCTGTGGGAGGAACTGGGCGACCTGCGCAACAGCGCCCGCCAGAGCAGCGCCCTGCTGCTGCTGATCACCGCCGGTGCCGTGGTCGGCTCCCTGCGCTTCGAGAAGCGCTTCTGGTGCCGGCACCTCTGCCCGGTGGGGGGCATGAACGGCCTGTTCGCCAAGCTGGCCATCAGCGAGCTGCGGGCGGAGGCGGGCACCTGCAGCGGCAGCTGCAGCAGCTATGCCTGCTTCAAGGGGGGCCCGGCGGAAGGGGAGGGGATGGCCACCGCCGGCTGCCCCCTGGGCACCCATCCGGCCCACCTCGCCGACAACCGCAACTGCGTGCTCTGTCTGACCTGCGCCCAGGCCTGCCCGCACCGGTCGGTGCAGCTGCGCCTGCGCCCCCCCGCCGCCGACCTGCAGCGCGACATGGCGCCCCCGGCGGGGGAGGCGGGACTGATCCTGGCGCTGGCCGGCGGCGTCTGCCTGCGGCACACCGAGCGGCTGCTGGGCTGGCTGCCCCTGGCTCCGGAAGACCTGGCGCAGGGCCCGCTGCTGGGGCGCCTGGCCTTCGCCGCCCTCGCCCTGGCCCTGCCGGCGGGGCTGTGGCTGCTGCTGCGACCCCTGGTGGCCCGGCTGCGGCCGGCCAGCCCCAGCTGGCTGCTGCTCTACGCCCTGCTGCCCCTGCTCTGGGCCCTGCTGCTGGCCCAGCATCTGCCCATGGGCATGGCGGAGGGGGGCCGTCTGCTGCCGGTGAGCACCGAAACCCTCTGGCCGGCCCTGGCCGCCCGGCTGCCCGCCTGGAGCGCCGATGCCCACGTGATCGCCTTCTGCCAGAGCCTGGCGGTGCTGGTGGGGGTGGGCGGTTCCCTGCTGATGCTGCGGCGCCTGCTGCAGCTGGCCCTCTGGAGCGGCCCGTCCCTGGCCCTGGGCGGACTGGTGGTGGCCCTGGGCACGGGGGGGCGCTGGCTGGTGGCCGGCGGCTAACGCCCGCACAGCCGCTGCAGATCGCTGTCGCTGTAGAGCGCCACGGGCGCCTCGGCCGGGCTCTCCTGCAGCCGCACCTTCTTCGTGAGGTAGTGGGCGGCGCCAAGGCCGTTGCCCAGCAGCACGCGTTCGCTGCCGCGGCTGCCGCGCCAGGCGTTGCACTGGGAGAGGGTGTCGAGGGCCAGGGCGACGGAGGGGACCGCGGCCGCCAGCAGCGCAGCCCCGCCCAGGGCCAGCACCACGGCCAGTCCCATCTGGCTGCGGCGCACGGCCGCTCCCGGCGCCGGTCCTCGCCAGCAGCCGTCGGCGATGGCGGACACGTGACGCACCTGGTGGGGCCGCCCCAGGTAGACCCAGGCATGGCGGCCATCGGCCAGGGGCAGGGGCCGGCGGTCGTAGAGGCGGGGGTAGCCCTCCAGCCGATCCAGCCGGGCCAGGCCGGCGGCATCGACGCGGTACACCTCACCCCGCACGACCCCTGCACCGGGCACGGCCATCGGAAAGGGGCCCAGGTCGTGGAGCATCACATCCGGCAGCACCGCCTCCCCGAGGAAGGGCGCATCCAGCAGCCAGTGGTGGTTGCCGTGGCCGCGCTTGAGCGTGCCGTAGACGAAGACCAGCTCGGGATGGCTGTGCACGGCTCGGGCCAGGGCTGGGGTGCCTGTGGTCATAATGCGACGGACCTGCCCCCGTTTCCATGACGATCGCCCTGCTGGTGGCGCTGCTGGGTTCCCTGGTGCTGATGGGCTGGATCGTGAAGCGCCTGGAGAAGGCCTCCTGAGTCAGGGCCCCAGGCGGCGCACCTGCCCCGCCACCCGTACCGAAGCCCCCGGCATCGCGGGAATCTCGGCCTCAAGCAGGGAACGGCAGCCCATGTCCTCCCCCTGCACCACCGTGATCGACCCGCCGTGGGGCCAGCCCAGGCGCCCCAGGTGGCCGGCCAGGGCCGCGGTGGCGGCTCCGGTGGCCGGATCCTCGTAGACACCGCCGACGGCGAAGGCGTTGCGGCTGTGGAACAGCCGGGGACCCTCGGCCCACACCAGCAGCAGCGTCAGCAGGCCCGCCTCCGCCATCAGCCGGGCCCCGTCCTCCATGGCGTAGCGCATGGCGGCCAGGTCTTCGCGGCGGCGCAGGGCCAGCAGCAGATGGTCGGCACCCCCGTGGACGACGGCGGGGGGCAGGGCCGGATCCAGGTCGCCGGGGTCGTAGCCGAACAGCTCCAGGGCGGCCGTCAGCAGCTCCGGCGTCACCGGAGTGCTGCGGGTGGGGGGCGACTGCAGGGCGGCCCTCCAGCGCTCCCCCTGCCGGCGCCCCTCCACCGTGATCTCGGCCTGGTTGAGCGTCAGCGGGAACACCCCATCCCCGCACCGTTCGGCCAGGGCCGCGCCGAGGGCGATGGTGGCGTGGCCGCAGAAGGGCACCTCGGCCGCCGGGGAGAAGTAGCGCACCCGCCAGCCGTCCCCCTGCGGGGCGGCAAAGGCCGTTTCTGAGAAACCCACCTCGGCCGCCATGCCCTGCATCGCGCTGTCCGCGGGCAACGTCTCAGCGATCACCACACCGGCCGGGTTGCCGCCCCGCTCCCCGTCGCTGAAGGCCGCCAGGCGCAGGACGGTCATGGCAGGGGGAGGCGGCGACGGCGGACGCGGACCAGTCTGCCGGCCTCAGTCGTCCTCGCGGGCGCGCACGTAGACGATCGTGCGGTTGCCGCTCGGCGCCTCCCGCTCCTCCATCACGAACAGGGAGGGGCAGCCGCGCACCAGGTCGGAAAGCTTGCGGAAGCCGTAGAGGCGGGTATCGAAATCGGGCTGGATCTTCTGCAGGTAGCTGCCGAAGGTGCCCAGCTGGGTCCAGCCCGATTCATCCACCGAGCGATCCAGGGCCTCCATCAGGAAGTCGGCCGGGATGACGGGATGGGCGCTGGCGGGGGGTTCGGCATCCCGGGCCCGCCGGGCCTCGCCGGCCCCGTCGCTGATCTCCCCCTGTCGGGAGGCGGTGCGCAGCACCTCGGTGAACAGGAACTTGTGGCAGGCGTTGCGGAACGCCGCCGGTGTCTTTTCCTCCCCGAAGCCGTACACCAGCAGGCCCTCCTCCCGCAGACGCACCGCCAGGCCGGTGAAATCACTGTCGCTGGTCACCAGGCAGAAGCCGTCGAAACGCCGGGTGTAGAGAAGATCCATCGCATCGATGATCATCGTGCTGTCGGTGGCGTTCTTGCCCACGGTGTAGGCGAACTGCTGCATCGGCTTGATCGAGAACTTGTTCAGCAGCGCCTTCCAGGAGGCGCTCTGGCTGGAGGTGAAATCCCCGTAGATGCGCCGCACGATCGCCTCACCGAAGCGGGCCACCTCCTCCAGCACCGCCTCGATCACCGCCGCCCGGGCGTTGTCGGCGTCGATCAGCACCGCCAGGCGCCGGCCCGTGTCTTCCGCCAGACCACCGGCCGGCGGCTGGGCTCCCGATGGGGATCGCATCACACATCCCCCCGCGGTTCCTTGACCCTACCCGGCCCGCGCCCGCGTGTCCCCGGATGCCGCCGGCCGCCGCCGCCGACGGGAGAATCCAGCCATGGTTGTGCCCCGGATCGCCACCGCCCCGCCAGCCCCCCTGCCGCC
>NZ_JAGQBM010000012.1:0-67506 GCF_024345635.1 Cyanobium sp. Lug-B | reverse complement strand
GTGGCGGTGCCGGCCGCACCAGGAAGGCCCTCGGCCGGGGCCGGGGCGGCGGGAAATCGCCCAGCCGGGCCTCGATCCAGCCCTGGCCCCGCACCGCCTCCACCCCCCCCCGCGGTGCCTTCCGCAGGGTGGTGAGGCCGGGGGCACCCAGCGGGTGGATGGGCAGCCGCAGCCGGCTCTCCTGCACGCCCCCCTCCTCCCGCACGCCGAAGTGGGCGGCCAGGTGCACCCGCTGGCGCCAGGGGTTCAGGGTGGCCACGAAGGCCCGGTCATCAGCGGGGCCGAAGCGGCTGGGCTGGCTGTACTCGATGTTGAACAGCACCCGGGCCGCCCCCTGCTCGAGCACATGGGCCGCCAACCGGGCCTGCAGGGCCCGGGGCCAGGGCCAGGGGCCCATCTGGCGCCACAGCGGCGACGCCTGGCGCTCCCCGGGGGCCAGCAGCTCCCCCAGCTCCAGGGAGTCGGCGTCGATGGCCAGGATCACCGGGTCAGCCGGGGCGGGGCGGGGCCCCCGCAGCAGGAAGAAGGTCTGGACGAGCTGGTCGTCGAGCAGCCGCGGCCCCTGGCCCAGGGGGGTGAGGGGCGCCCGGTCGAGGCCCGCCACCAGGGGGGCGGCCAGGGCCAGCCACCAGAGCCGGCGCCCCAGCCCGGGCCAGGGGGACATCAGGGGGTGAGCCCGAGTTCCCGCTCCAGCACCGGCAGCGTCTCCATCGGCGCCCCGAAACCGTTGAGCAGCTCGCTGTTGCGCCGCCGCAGCCTCGCCTCGGTGGCGTCGATCCGGCGCGGGCCTTTCCAGCCGTCGGGGGTGGCCTCCAGGCGCTGGCCGCTGCTCAGCCGGTACACGGTGCCGTCATCGGCGCGCACCTCCACCTCCCCCTCCCAGCTCAGGAAGAGCACCGAGTCGGCGGTGTCCTCGATGAAGACCGTGGTGCCCTCGATCGAGGCCGTGCCCACCCGGGTCTTGATCCGCAGGGGGGTGGGACGCTTTGCCCCGGGAGCAATCCAGGCGATGATCCGGCCGCGCACCAGATCCAGCAGCGTCGGCTCGATCCGCAGCAGGGCATTGCCCCCGAGCCGGAAGCTGCGGCCATCGGCCAGCAGGATCTGCAGCCGGCCGGGATTCTCGGTGCGCAGCACGGTGGACGGCCGCAGCACCTGGCCCACCAGGGCCGGCCGCTCCGGCGCCGCCGGCGGCATCACGTAGGCCGGCCGGGACGGCACATCCACCACCCGGGGCACCCGGGGGGCCGCCATGGCCCCGGCGAGGGGGCCGGCGGCGGGCAGACCAAGCGCCAGCCCGGCGACCAGCATGGCCACGGGCGCCAGCTTCAGCGGCCCGGGAGGCCTGAGGCTCCTGCGCAGCACCATGGCCCGGGGACCCGACGGTCCCCAGGATGGCCGCTCAGGGCTCGACCCGCCACACCTGGTCGGCCGGCGTCCACGCGCACAGCTCGGAGGGCTGGAACCAGAGCCCGATCTCGAAGACGGCGGTTTCCGGTGCATCGGAGCCGTGGATGACGTTGCGGCCGATGTTCACCGCCAGGTCGCCGCGGATGGTGCCGGGTTCGGCCTCCAGGGGCTTGGTGGCACCGATCAGCTTGCGGGCGCTGGCGATCACGCCATCCCCTTCCCAGACCATGGCCACCACCGGCCCGCTGGTGATGAACTCCACCAGGCCGGCGAAGAAGGGGCGCTCCCGGTGCACGCCGTAGTGGCTCTCGGCCAGTTCCCGGCTGGGCACCAGCTGCTTGAGGCCCACCAGCTTGAAGCCCTTGCGCTCGAAGCGGCCGAGGATCTCGCCCACCAGGCCCCGCTGCACCCCGTCGGGCTTGATGGCGAGGAAGGTGCGTTCGGTGGCCATGGGGAAGGGAAAGGTGTTCGGGCCATCGTCCGCGCTGGGGCTGCCGCTTGGCAAGCAACCCCGTGCCCTTTCGACGGGGCGCCCGGCCGGCCGGGCCGGGGTTGCCCGTCCGGCACCGGCGCGACTCCGAACCTGTACACGCTGTACAGGCTCGTGGATCGGCCTCCTTCGTGGATTGGCCTCCGCCGCTGACCCGAAGCTGCCGCAACGCCCAGGCCGGGGCAGCCGCCACAAGGCCCCGCCTAGATTGCCCCCTCAGGCCTGAGCCAACCCAAGGCTGCGATGGTGTTCGCCGAACCGACCAGCCCGCCGGGCGTGCCCCCCGTCCCTTCCGGGCGGGCTGATGCCTGGAGCGCCGCCGACGGGGCGGCCCTCTACGGCCTCGACCGCTGGGGTGAGCCCTACTTCGGGGTGGGTCCCCGGGGCCACGTGATCGTCCAGCCCCGTGGCGACCGCGGCGGCTCCCTCGATCTGGTGGAGCTGGTGCGGGAGCTGCAGGGCCGCGACCTGTCCCTGCCGCTGCTGATCCGCTTCGACGACATCCTCGAGGACCGGCTCGAGCGTCTCCACGGCGCCTTCGAGCGGGCCATCGCCCAGTACGGCTACAACGGCCGCTACCAGGGGGTGTTCCCGGTGAAGTGCAACCAGCAGCGCCACGTGGTGGAGCAGCTGGTGGAGAGCGGCCGCCGCTGGCATTTCGGCCTGGAGGCGGGCAGCAAGGCCGAGCTGCTGATCGCCCTGTCCCTGCTCGACGATCCCGACGCCCTGCTGATCTGCAACGGCTACAAGGACCGGCGCTACATCGAGACGGCGATCCTGGCCCGGCGCCTGGGGCGCCAGCCGGTGGTGGTGATCGAGCAGGCCGATGAGGTGGAGCGGATCATCGCCGCCAGCAGCGCCCTGGGCGGGGCGCCATTCATCGGCATCCGCGCCAAGCTCTCGGCCCGCAGCACCGGCCGCTGGGGCAGCTCGGTGGGCGAGCGGGCCAAGTTCGGCCTCTCGATCCCCGACGTTCTCACCACGGTGGAACGGCTGCGGGAGGCGGGCCTGCTCGACGACCTGCGCCTGCTGCACTTCCACGTCGGCAGCCAGATCAATGACATCGCCGTCCTCAAGGACGCCCTGCAGGAGGCCGGGCAGATCTATGCCGAGCTCACCCGGCTGGGGGCGCCGATGGGCTTTCTCGATGTGGGCGGCGGCCTGGGCATCGACTACGACGGCAGCCGCACCGCCACCGCCGCCTCCACCAACTACTCGCTGCAGAACTACGCCAACGACGTCGTCGCCACGATCCGGGAGTGCTGCGAGCCCCACGGCATCCGCCCGCCCACGCTGGTGAGCGAGAGCGGCCGGGCCCTGGCCAGCCATTTCAGCGTGCTGGTGTTCGACGTGCTCGGGGCCGGCGCCCGCGGCGAAACGGTGCCGCCGCCGGCCGAGGGGGAGGCGCTGATCCTGCGCAACCTGCGCGACACCCACGCCCTGATCACGGCGATCGCCGCTGAGGGCGGCCTCGAAGGGGACGACGCCGGTGAGCGGGTGGTGGTGGAACGGCTCCAGGAGGCCTGGAACGATGCCCTCAAGTTCAAGGAGGACGCCCTCACCGCCTTCCGGCTCGGCTACCTGAGCCTGCCGGAGCGCGCCACGGCCGAGCGCCTCGCCTGGGCCAGCTGCCAGGCGATCGCCCGCCAGCTCGAAGGCCTGCCCCCGGGCACCGTGATCCCCCAGGAGCTCCAGGCCCTGCCGGCGGCCCTGGCCGGCACTTACTACGCCAACCTCTCGGTGTTCCGCTCGGCGCCGGACACCTGGGCGATCGACCAGCTGTTTCCGGTGCTGCCGATCCACCGCCTCGACGAGCGCCCCACCCGGCTGGGCAGCTTCGCCGACCTCACCTGCGATTCCGACGGCAAGATCGCCCGCTTCATCGACCGGGGCCAGGTGAAGCCGCTGCTGGAACTGCACGGCCTGCGGCCCGGTGAGCCCTACTGGATCGGGCTGTTCCTCGGCGGCGCTTACCAGGAGGTGATGGGCAACCTGCACAACCTGTTCGGCAGCACCAACGCGGTGCACATCCGGCTGGCGGCCGGCGGCGGCTACCGGGTCGACCACGTGGTGCGGGGCAACACCAACGCCGAGGTGCTCGAGGCGATGGAGCACGACCCCGACCTGCTGCTGGAGCGGCTGCGCCTGGCCAGCGAGCAGGCGATCGGCCGGGGCGACCTGGCGATCAGCGACGCCCGCCGCCTGATGGCCCATCTGAAGGCCAGCCTGGAGCAGACCACCTATCTGGAGGCCTGATCCCCGGCCACAACCTGTTCCGCCAGGGCGACGGTGAAGATCTCCACCTCCCCGAGGCTCTTCACCGCCTGGGGGCCCAGGGAACGGGCGGCGAGCCCGGGGTCGGCCGCGATCAGGCTGGCGGTCTGGGCGTCACAGACCACCGCCGCGTCCACATTGCGGGTGGCCGATTCGAGCCGGGCCGACAGGTTCACCGTGTCGCCGATGACAGTGAACTCCATCCGCCTGGGGCTGCCGATCTGGCCCACCATCACCTGGCCGCTGGCCAGGCCGATACCGTTGTCGAGGGTGGCGATGCCCCGCCGTTCCCAGTCCTCGTTGAGGCGGGCCAGGGCCGCCCGCATGGCCAGGGCGCAGCGCACCGCCTGGCTGGCCTCCTCGGCCACCCCCCGGCTCACCGGTGAGCCGAAGACCGCCATCACCGCATCGCCGATGAACTTGTCGACGGTGCCGCCATGGGCCATCACCACCTCCACCATGGCGCCCAGATACTCGTTGAGCTGGAGCACGTGCAGCTCGCTCTGGCCTTCGCCGCTGCGCTGCTTGGTGAGCACCGTGAAGCCCTTGATGTCGGTCATCAGCACGGTCACCTCCAGCAGGCGGCCGCGCAGGATGCCCTGGGCCGATTCCGGGTCGGAGAGGATCTCCGCCACCACCCCGGGCGCCACGTAGCGCTCGAAGGTGCGGCGCAGGCGCCGCCGCTCCTGGCCCTCCCGCAGGTAGGCATCCCCCCCGTAGAGCAGGCCCAGCAGGACCAGGCCCGAGGAGGGCGCCAGCAGCGGCAGCCAGCGGTTGGCCTGCTGCAGCGCCACGACGACGAGGGCCCCCTGGAGGACCAGCACCAGAACCACCAGGGCGAGGCGCCAGCGCAGGTCGCTCCAGCGGCGGGCCGCCGCCAGCACGAGCAGCAGCGGCAGCAGGGCCAGCAGGGCCCGTCCCGGCGCACGGCGCGGCCAGGGCTGCAGCCCGTCCCCCTGCAGCGAGTTGGCGGTGGCGGTGGCCAGCACCTCCAGCCCCGACAGGCGGCCGAAGGGGGTGGGGTAGCCGTCGGTCCCCTGGGCGACCACCGGGCCGAGCAGCACCAGGGCCCCCTTCACGTCCTGGCGCAGGGGGTGGTTCTTCCAGCGCTCGGGGTCGAGCACCTCCCAGGCCGGCAGGCGCAGGAAGCTGCCTTCCGGACCATAGAAATTGAGGGCGCTGGCCCGGTCGTCCTGGCGGCTGCGCTGGCCCCCCAGCCGCAGCAGGGTGGAGGAGAGGGCGCTGTGGCCCTCGGCGCCCCGGGCGGGGAGCACGCCGCTGGCATAGGCCTCGGGGTGGCGGCTGGGCTCGCTGGAGGTACCGGCCAGGATGTTGGTGAGCCCGAGGGAACCGGTGCCGCCGATGGCCGCCAGGAAGCGCTCCGGCCGCACGAAGGTGAGGGCTCCCGCTCCCTGAGCATCGTCGGATTCGAGCATCTCGGCCGCCAGGGCGACCCGGCCGGGGTAGCGCCGCAGCCGCAGCTCCAGGGCGTCGTCATCGGCCGGCCCCTTGCCGCTCGGCCCCTCGAAGACCACGTTGACGGCGACGGCCCTGGCGCCGGCCTGCAGCAGCTTCTCCGCCACCATCCCGTAGGTGGCCCGCGGCCAGGGCAGGCTGCCGACGCCCTTCGCCCAGTCCGGGATCCGGCCCTCCTCCTCGAACCAGTCCCCCTGCTGCAGGGTGGCGTCATCGACCGTGACGAGCACCACCTTCGGCGGCGGCCGGCGCGGGCCCCGCAGCAGCAGCAGTTGCTGCTCCACGCCCCGCTCCCACACCCGCATCCGGGGTCCCGGCCAGCCGGCGCTGACCCCCACCCAGGCCAGCACCGCCACCACCAGGACCCGGAAGCTGCGGCGTCGGGGCATCATCGCGGCACCGGGCTCCAGAGTGTGCAGATCCCGACGGCCCGGCCGGAGCGCTCCAGCCGCACGCAGTCGATGGCCCGGGCCCTGGGACGGTTGATCAGGATCTGGGTGTGCAGGGGCGAGCCCATCCAGCGGGACACGATCCGCTCCGGGTTCCAGGCACCGGCCGGCATCGAGCAGGCGATCACCTCACTGGTGGGCATCAGCGGGCCGGAGGCGGCCATGCGGTTCTGGAACGCCCCCCAGCGGGAACGGTCGTGGTCGCAGTCGCGGCTGGCCAGCAACTCCTCCAGCACCGGCGCCAGGTAGGCGGCGTTCCGGGACGCCAGGTCCGCCGGCAGGGGTTGCAGGGCGGGGCGGCCGGCCTGGGCCCGGTAGCGGTTGATGGTCTCCACCAGGGGGTCACGGCTGACCGCCGGCGTGGACGGGGCGGCGCTCACCCCGGGGAAACGACGCTGCACGAAGGCCTCCAGCGCCGCCATGCCGGGCAGCGGGACGGTGAATCCCTCGAACAAAGGTCCCCGCAGGATGGCGGCGTAATCGTCCGCCGTGAGGGGTCGCTGGAAGAGCAGGGCCCCCTGGCTGGAGAGCCGGACCCGGTTGCCTCCGGCCACCAGGAGCGGCACCCCGGGCAGGGGCCGGCCATCGGCGAGGGGCTGGAGCTCCACCGAACCCTCCAGCACCGTCACGTCCTGCTCACCGCCGTCGAGCAGGGTGATCAGGTAGTTGGTGCCCCGGGTGCTGAGCCGCGAGGAGCGGGTGCAGCCGTTCTGCCGGCCGGACACCAGGATCTGGCCGCTGCTGAGCAGGAAGCAGGTGCTGCCGAGGCGCAGCTGGGTGAAGCGGTTGAGGCGGCCGGCGGCACCCCCGGCGAAGCCCAGCTGGCCGCGGCTGTTCTGGGTGCGGACCAGCTCGGGCGTGAACGCCCGCTCCCGCACGTGGGCCTGGCGGCGTTCGATGAACAGCTCCGGGCCATCGAGGATCTCCTGAACGAGCGCCGATCCCGCCAGGCTGGCTGCCGTGGCCATTGGCGAGGTCAGGCCGGTCAGGCCCGTGGCCATGGCCGCCAGCAGCACCGGGAGCGGGCGGATCACCGGCTCAGAAGAAGCGCGGCAGACCGAAGGGCAGCGACGGTGGACTGATCGGCACCGGGAGGTTCACCCCCGGCACCCGGGAGCGGATGTAGCTCTCCAGGGAGCCGTAGGCCGGCAGCGGCACCCGGAAGCCCTGGAAAAGGGGGCCGCCCAGGATGCTGTTGTAGTCGGTGACGCTCAGCCCCAGGATCGCCAGCACCACCCCGGCGGGGGAGAGGCGCAGCTTCTGGCCCGCTTCCACGGTGGTGGCGGGCTTGCCGGTGGGTTCCCCGTCAGCGAGGGGTTCCACCTCCACCGACCCCTCCAGCACGGAGATCTCCGCCTCTCCCGACTCGTTGACGTCGAGGAGGTAATTGGTGCCCCGCACGCTGAGGCGGGCGGAGCGGGTGCAGCCGCTCTGCTTGCCCGACACCAGGATCTGGCCCTTCTCGATCAGGAAGCAGCCCTGGCCCAGCTTGAGCAGGGCAAAGCGGTTGAGGCGGCCGGCGGCGCCGCTGTCGAAGCGGATCTGGCCGCGGCTGTTCTGGGTGCTGACCTTCTGGGGGGCGACGGCCTTCTGCTTCACCTTGGCCGTCTTGCCGTCGATGAAGAGCTCGTTGCCATCGAGGATCTCCTGCACCACCGCGCTCTCGGAGGCCCGCACGGGCAAGGGCCCGAGGGCGGGACCGACCAGGAGCACCAGGATCGGCACCATCGAGAGGCTCGGCAGGTGGCGGCGGCGCATGGGCTCAGGGCTCCGGTGCGGATGGCCCATTCTGCTCAACCGGGCCGGAAACGCATCGATGCCGCCGGAATCGTCTCAGCGGGCGCAGAACCGCACCATCAGCCCGAGGCGGTTGACGGGCTGGGCCAGTTCGGCCGGATCGAAGGGGGGAGCGGCCTCGGCGGCGGCCGCCCGCATCATCACCGGCCGGAAATCGTTGCCCTCCAGCTGCACCTCCAGGGGGGCCAGCCGGCTGAGGCCCACCGCCGCGGCCACGTCGCGGGCCTGGGTGAGGGCATCCTGGTAGGCCGCCCGCAGCAACTGGCGGCGCACCGCCGCGTCCTGGACGCGATCGGCTTCGGTGCCCACCGGGGCCAGCCGCACCCCGGGGAGGGCCCCCACCTCCCGGATCAGGGGCTGCAGCCGCTCGGGAGCCAGCCGGCCACTCACCTGCAGGCTGGCCGTCACCGCCGCCGGCCGGCGGCGATCGGCCTCGCGCTGCCAGGTGCTCGGTGAGGTGACCCGCAGCTCCTCCACCTGCAGCTGCTGCAGGGCCTGGCGCACCGCCGCCAGCCGCTCCTGCAGGCCCTGGAGGGCGGCGTCGGCCGTGGGGCCCTCCGCCTCCAGCGCCAGGGAGAAGGACAGCCGGCGGGTGGGCCGTTCCTGCTCGGCGCTGCCCCTGGCCTCCAGCAGGGTGCCGTCGCAGCGCAGCTGCACCTGGGCGACGGCGGCACCGGGCCTGGTGCCGAGCACCACCAGACCCAGCAGTACGGCGAGGGGACGCAGGACGATCGGTCGCATGGCGGGAGGACGGCTGGAGCCAGCCTGCTCGCCCACGGAGCCGAACGTCAGGATCGGCGGCAGGATGGGGCGATCGAAGCGTGCGCCTTGGCCCTGCTGCAGATCTGGATCGGCGCCCTGGCCGCCACGGCCGGGCTGCTGGTGCTGGCCCGTCTCTGCCGCCACCGGGCCCTGCCGGCGGTGCCGCTGCGGCTGCCGCTGCTGGCCATCGGCGCCTGGGCCCTGCTGAGTTCGCTGCCGCTGCAGGGGCTGCCGCCGGCCTACCGGGTGTGGGTGCTGCTCACCGACGACCTGCTGCTCACCTATGCCGCCATCCTGGTGGCCCTGTGGGCGGTCCTGCAGGTGCCCGCCCACCTGGGGCTGTGGCGGCCGCCGCCGCAGTTGCTGCTGCAACTGCTCACCCTCGGCAGCGGCGCCCTGGCCACGGTGGTGCTGGTGCGCCAGTCGGCGCGGCTGGATCTGGTGGGCCTGGTGACCACCTCCGCCGTGCTCACCGCCGTGATCGGCCTGGCCGCCCAGGAGTCCCTCAAGGACCTGTTCGCGGGCCTGGAGCTGCAGCTGGGGGACGAGTTCACCGAAGGCGACTTCCTCGAGCTGGATGAGGGCGTGCGCGGGGTGGTGGTGCAGGTGAACTGGCGGGACACCATGCTCCGCAACATGGACGGCCAGCTGGTGGTCGTCCCCAACAGCCTCGTCACCGAGCGGGTGCTACGCAACCTGGGCCGCTCCGGGGCCGTCAGCAACCGCTTCTCGGTCGGCCTCGACTACGACCTGCCGCCCGCCCAGGCCAGGGCCCTGCTGGAGAAGGTGGTGCGGCAGCATCCCCGGGTGCTGCGGGAGCCCGCCCCCCGCATCCGCGTCAAGGAGTTCCAGGACAGCGCCATCGCCTACGAGCTGCAGGTGTGGCAGCGGGAGATGGGGGACGGCGCCATCGGCGACCTGCGCAGCGACCTGCTCGAGCAGATCTGGTACGCCCTGGCCCGGGAGGGCCAGAGCATCCCCTTCCCGGTGCGGGAGCTGCAGCCGCGCCGCTCCCGGGACCGGCCCCAGCGGGCCGCCCGGCCCTCGCCCCAGCTGTGCTGCCAGACCCTGGCCAGCGTGGGGCTCTTCACCGACCTGAGCGCCGAGCAGCTGGAGACCCTGGTGGAGGGCAGCCACCTGGTGGCCTACGGCCCCGGCGAGGCGGTGGTGCAGGAGGGGGCCGAGGGGCGCTCCATGTTCCATGTGCTGCGGGGCGCCGTGGAGATCCTCAAGGAGCTGGAGCCCGGCCACACCGTGGCCGTGCGCCAGCTGGGGCCGGGCGAGGTGTTCGGCGAGATGACCCTGTTCCTCGATGCCCCCCGCAGCGCCACGGTGCGGGCCACCGAGGAGTGCCTGCTGCTGGAGGTGGACCGGGACAGCATCAAGGGTCTGCTGGACGAGAATCCGGACCTGCTGGAGCGCTTCGCCGCCATGGTGCAGGAGCGCCAGGCGGAGCTGCGGAACCTCGATCGCGAGCAGCACTCGGAGCGCTCCAACGCGCTGCTGGACACGATGAAGCGGCTCTTCTACGCCTTCAAGGGCAGCTGATGGACAGCGGCACCCCGCCCGGCCCCAAGGCAACGTCCTGGTCGGCACGGCTGCGGGCGCTCCACCTCGCGGACGGCCTGCGCTCCCTCGTCCCCTACGCCGCCGCCGGGCTGCTGCTGCTGGCCCTGCAGCGCAGCCCCGTCAATGAGACCCTCAACCTGCTGCTTTACGACCTGATCACCAGCCTGCGTCCGGCGCCGCCGGGCACGGACAAGCCGATCACGATCATCGGCATCGACGAATCGGACCTCGCCACCTACGGCTTTCCCATCGACGACCGGGTGCTGTGCGAGGCGATCGACCGGCTGAGCGCCGGAGGGGCGGTGGCGATCGGCCTCGACATCTACCGCGACCAGGGGGTGGGCCCCGGCCAGGCCTGCCTGCGCGAACGGTTCCGCACCAACCCCCGCCTCGTCTCGATCTTCAATGTGGCCGAAGCCATCGGCCCGGTGCCGGGCACGCCGCCCGATCGGCAGGGGTTCAACGATCTGGTGCTCGACGCCGACGGGGTGATCCGCCGCGATCTGGTGCATGTGGCCGGCCAGGACGAGGCCACCGTCTCCCTGCCCCTGCGGCTCCTGGAGCTGGGCAGGGGCCAGCGCAGCCTGCGGCAGCGGCTGGACGCGGGGCGGGAACCGGGCCCGTGGCTGGAGCCGGCCTCGGGGGGGTACGACCAGCTCGATGCCGCCGGCTTCCAGCAGATGCTGTCCTTCCACCGGATCGGCAGCTTCCACCTCTGGAACCTCCAGGATGTGCTCGGCCGCCGGCCGATCCCCGCCGACCAGATCCGTGGCCACATCGTGCTGATCGGCAGCACCGCTCCGAGCCTGCGCGACATTTTCCCGGTGCCCCACACCCGTTCCGCCCTCGGGGCGAAACAGCTGCTGGTGCCGGGGGTGGAGATCCACGCCCATCGGCTGGCCGGCCTGATGGATCGCTACGTGGCCGGCGACCCGCGGCGGCTGCGGACGCTGCCCGGCTGGGTGGAGAGGCTCGCCGAAGGTGTGGCGGTGGTGCTGGGGATCGTGCTGGGGGAGGCCTTCGTGCTGCTGCGTCGCAGCGTGATCGTGGTGGGGCTGGTGACGGTGCTGATGGTGGGTGGCGCCGTGCTGCTGCTCTACAACTTCGTCTGGATCGGGCTGAGCCTGCCCCTCAGCGGGCTGATCGCCATGGCCGGTGCGGCATGGGTGCGCCGGGGCGCCTCCAGCCAGAAACAGCGCCAGCAGATCGAGCGGCTGCTCGGCCAGACCACCTCCCCGGCCGTGGCGCGCCAGCTCTGGAACCAGCGCGATGGCCTGCTCAGCGACGGCCGCTTCGAGGGGCGCCAGCTGCCGGTCACGGTGCTGATGCTGGACACCTGCCAGTTCACGAGCGTCTCGGAACGGCTCAGTCCCGGTGAGCTGCTCGCCTGGCTGAACCGGGGCATGGCCCTGTTCGTCCCTGCCATCACGCGCCGGGGCGGCATGGTCAACAAGTTCACCGGGGATGGCCTGCTGGCGGTCTTCGGGGCCCCCCTGAGCAGCGGCGAGGAGGCGGATGCGAAAGCGGCCATCGATGCGGCCCTGGCCATCCAGCGCGCCGTGGCCAGCCTCAACGAGGAGCTCCAGAGGGAAGGGCTGCCGGCGATGGGGCTGCGCATCGGCGTCCATTCCGGCCCGGTCCTGGCCGGATCGATGGGCAGCAGCGAACGGCTGGAGTACGCCGTGATCGGCGATGCGGTGAACTGCGCCGCCCGGTTGGAGAGCCTCGACAAGGAGCGTCAGACCAATCTCTGCCGCGTGCTGGTGTCGTCCACCACCGAGAAACTGCTGCCCAAGGGCCTGCCGCTGGAGTGGCTCGACTGGGGGGCGATCAACCTCAAGGGGCGCAGCGAACCGCTGCGCATCTGGGAACTGCGGGGTGGCCTCAGGCGGGACAGCGCACTGGAATCCGCTCGGGCCACTGGGCCGTGATCAGGTCGGACAGGCCGAAGGCGGAGCCGACCTCCTCCCGGGGCACGCTGGCGCCGCAGGAGCGGTGCAGCTTCACCAGGGACGCCTGAACGGCCCCATCCTCCTTGGAGGCATCGGCCACCAGCAGGCTGAGGGCCGGCGGTGAGTCGGCGGCCACGAAGTTGAGCGGGTCGGCGGGGGTGGGGGTCGCCGCGGCCCCGGGGCAGAGGTAGCTGGACTCCCAGATCGTCGGCATCTTCACAGACGGCATGGTGATCAGGGTGATGCCCGGGGTGGAGGCCGGCAGCACCCGGCGCTGGCCCGAGGCCATCGCAGCATCGGCGGTGCCGCGGCCGCTCAGGGGGCGGAAGGTGATCTCCAGGGGGCTGGGGGAGGCGCTGGGGCCTTCAAGCAGGCCGAGGTAGCGCTCCTTGCCGGGGGCGAAGACGCTGCTGGCCGGCACCAGGTGGGCCAGCAGGCGGCTGGAGCAGTCACCGCGGGTGCCTCCGCCGACCCGGCGCCCCGGGAAGCTCTTGCGCAGATCGCTCTGGGCCTGCGCTGGCGGCGGTTCCAGCGCCGCCAGCGGGGCCAGGATGAGAAGCCCTGCCGCCAGGGCCGTGCCGGCAGCCCATCGCCGGGTGGTCGATTGCTGAGGGAACACTGTCTTCATGACCACGGCAGATGGCAAGGATTCAGGAGAACGCCTGGCAACTCATGACAACCAGAAGCCCGGCGATGCCTGACGGATGGCCAGCCAGGCCCAGAGGAGCTTGGTGATGATGTGAAGCGCCTGATCAAACGCCAGGCTCCAGAGACGTCGGCATTTGCCGAAGTCAATCAACAGATGCACCACCCATTCTGCCACACCCAAAAGGGGGGACTGGGTGATCGCTCCCACCAGACATCCATGGATGGCGGCATGGGAGGTGAGCCACCAACCCCAGCCGAGGGTCACATCGCAACCGGGGCATTTCTCGCGGGCCATGCGATCGCTCTGGAGCCCGAAATCCCCGACGAAATGGGCCATCGCCAGCATCAGAAAGACGTTGAAGACAGCTGACAGATCAGGCACAGAGTGAAGAACCGGGATGACCGGAGAAGCTCGTCAGGGGAGGCCTCACCAGGGAGTGCCGATCAACTGAACCCCCGCCCAGAAGTAGGGATGGGTCACACCCGCCGCAATCCGACGCCGCTGGGATGGGCTCAGCTCCGTGAGAAGGGGAAGGCCATCGAACCCGATGACCTTATCGCCTTCCAGACGCACCTTGCCAGTGGACATGGCCTGGCGCGTGGACCGCAGGGCTTCGGCTTTCTGCATTCCCTGGTCGAGGAAGCGATAGAGCTGCAGGAAATAGGCGGAGGTGGCGACATCATCCACATACCAGAGCGTGCCGATGGCACTGCGGGATCCCGCCTGCAGCGCCAGGCCGGCGAATCCGAGCTCGCTGTCACTGTCACCCAGGGCCGTGCGACAGGCGCTGAGCACGAACAGTTCCAGCGGGCTGCCGCTGCGCTGCTGGCGCAGGCGGGCGAACTCCTGCAGGCTCACCGAGCCGGTGCCGGTGTAGATGCGGGCCTGGGAGGGGCCACCGGGCATGAATTCGGCATGGGTGGCCACATGCAGGCGCTCGTAGCGCGGGTCGGCCGCCTTGCTCAGCAGCACCTCCGGGGAAAAGCTCCGGTTCAGGAAGCGGTCGACCCCGACCCCCTCCGGGATGCCGGCCAGTTCCTCGGGCACCAGGGGCAGGGGGCTGAGCCCCTCGAACTCCGAGGCGCCCGCCGCCAGCACCCGCCCCCGGGTCTGGCGCGGAGGGCCGAAGGAGGTGAGGTTGAGGGACGGGGTGATCGAGAAGCCGTAGCGATCACCGAAGTAGCTGGTGCCGTCGTGGAGGGCCGCGAAGGGGAGACCCTGGAGGCCCCGGTCGGCAACGATCACCAGGGTGGTGATGCCCTTGGCCCGGAGTTCCGCGGCGATGGGCTCGATCAGGGCCCGGTGGATCTGCCGGGACGGGGACTGGGGATTGTCCACCTGCAGGGGCTCGAGGCGGGCCAGCTGCCGGTACAGCGCCCGCAGCTGGTCGCCGAAGCGCTCCCTGGAGAGCTCGACGCGCTTGCCGACGGGCTCCCCCCGGCGGCTGAGCAGGATCAGATCGAGGAACGAATTGGCCGGCTTCGGCCCGGTGGCGCCGGCGGCCCCGGGCTCCTGGTCCGCCACAGGCTTCGGCTCCTGGCCCGCCACGGGCTTCTGTTCGGTGAAGGACACCATCAGCACCGCCGGATTGAAGCGCTCGTCCTCCTGGCCCCCCTTCTGGGAGGCCTTGCTGAGCAGCTGCTGCAGTTCCTCGAGGCGCAGGGTTCCGCCGGACTCCCCCGCCGTTCCCACATCCCCCAGGGTGCGGCGCACGTCCTCGGTGCGCTGCTGATCGCCGTCGGTGATCGCCGCGGCCACCAGGGCCGGGGACAGGCTGGTGGTGGTGACACTGAGGGGACCGGGCACCGGCAGCGACCCGCCGGTGAGGCTGAAATCGGCCTCCGAAAGGTTCACCGCCAGGGCATCGGAGCCCACCCCGCGCCGGCTGCTGGTGAGGGTGGAGCCGAAGGGTGTCGTCTGGGTGGACGGAAAGATGCGGTAGCCGAGATCGGGCAGGAGGAACGACGGGCTCGACGGGGAGAACGGTGAGGAGGCCCCCGGAGCCGTTGCTCCCGGAGCCGTGACCGTCTGGGGCGGCGCCGGCGTGACGGGCGGGGTGGGGCTGACGGGTGGGATGGGGGTGACGGGCGGGTCGGGGGGCGCCGGGGGCGGCGCCGGTGTCGCCGCCAGGTCGCCGCCGAAGCTGAAGGGCAGCTGGGGATCGCCGGTCGTGACGACGCCTTGCAGCGTGAAACCGACGGCCAGGGACACCCTGGCGGGATCGAAGGCGCCGGAGATGCCGCGGGCCCTGATCAGCTCGAAGGGGGTGATGACCCCCACGACCGGCGGTGACGCCACCTCCAGTCCCCCGCCGAGGAGGGTGTCGCCGAAGACGGAGAGCTGGTCGGCGGTGGAGAGGTCGAACAGGAGCTGGCTGTCGGCCCCCAGGGTGAGGCTGGCGGCGCGGACGCGAAGCGATCCGACGGGATCGAGCGTGGCGACCGGTGCCCCTGGGAGCGGGGACCCTTCGTTGATGAAGGTCCCCAGGGAGGAGTCCACCTCGATCAGGCCGGACCCCTGGATCGTTCCTTCATTGCGGAAGCTGTTGTCGTCGATGCGCAACCCCGCCGCGCCCGTGCCCTGCAGCACGATCGAGGAACCGGGCGAGACGACGGCGCTCTGCAGGTCCAGCGTCGCCGAGGGACCGATCACGATGGATCCGGCGTTCTGGAGGGCCGCCAGCCGGGTGGTTCCCGACAGCTGCAGCTGGGCCCCGCTCTCCACGGCCAGATTCGGACCGGCGATCGTGGCCTGGGTGAGCGCGAGGGTCGCCCCCGTGGCGACGTTGATCCGGGTGGTCTTCACGGGCGTCGGATCCGTGACCGTGCCCCCGTCGATGCCGCTGCTCTGGGCTGATGGACCGATCCGCAGCAGCGCCGTCGAGAAGGCGGTGACAGTGCGGCCGGGACCCTGGAAGTATCGCCTGGAGACATCCAGAACGGCCGGCCTGGGATCATTGAGGAGACCCAGTTGAATGGCCCCGACACTTGAGGGGCTCCAGCTGAATTCGCCGGTCCGAAGGGTGCCGGAACGCAGCTGGAACGGTTCGAAGGCTCCGGTGAGTTCGATGTTGCCGTCGATCCGCGAGGCCCCCTGGAAGGTCCGCAGGGTGCCGGTGTTGATATCCACCGCGCCCTTCTGCCAGCTGATCGATCCCGCCGGCGTGGAGGGGTCGGCGGACTTCTGATACCAGAGATCCACATCCAGCCGGCCCCCAGCGGAGGTGTTGGAGAAGGCCGCGGGATCCACGCCGGGAACGTTGATCAGAATGTCGCCGTCGGCCCGCAGCTCCAGGGCGGCGTTCGCCCCGGCCGTCTTCTCGACCGGAGCCAGCAGGGAGATGGTGCCCGACTGGGTCCCGGCAGGATCGGTGGTGTCCACGATCACCGTCTGGCCGCCGTTGAGGGCGGTGTTGATCAGCCCCACATCGACCAGTGACGCGGAGCCCGGCAGCCCCCCACCGGAACCGCCGGGGGGAGCGCCGCCACCCGATCCGCTGGGAACGATGGCGATGTCGCGGGGATCGATGAGCCAGGTGCCCCCCCGCCCCCGCGCCGCCGACAGATCCGGGGCGGCGGAGAGCGTCAGGCGGCTGGCCGAGGTTTCGACGAAGCCGCCATCGCCACCCTGGGGACCGCCCCGGGCGCTGATGACCCCTTGGACCTCGGCCCGTTCCCTGCCCAGGATCTCGATGGTCCCGCCCTGACCCGCGCCGCCGGCGTCCGCCCGCAGGCTCGATCCGGCCATCGAGACCCGTTCCCCGGACAGCCGGATGCTGCCGCCGGCCGGACCGGACACCTCCACCGTGCTGTCCTGGAGCGACACCTCCTGCCCCTGCAGGGCCACGGTCCCCCCGGGCGCCTGCAGCCGGGCTCCCCCCAGCAGCACATGGCCGCCCTGGGCATCCAGCAGCAGGCCCCCATCGACGGTGAGCAGGCCGCCGTCGATGGCCAGATCCCCCTGGGCGGTGAGGCCCAGCTGGGTCAGGGCGGCCGGATCGGTGCCGAGGCCGGCCGCACCCAGGGCCGGGGCGCCCACCAGGGCGGCGGCCGCGGCGGCCGTGGTGCCGAGCACGTCGAAGCGCCCCTCGCCCACCCGCAGGCTGGTGGCGGTCGTCAGGTTGAGCTGCTGGACATTGCCGAACGTGCCGGCGCCGCTGAGCCGGATTCCCCCCGGCGAGAGCCAGACCAGGCTGGCCGGTTGGCTCAGGGTGACGGCCTTGTCGATGAAGCTGCCCAGGGGGTGGGTGACCCCCACCATCACGTTGCGATGCCCGCCCACATCCAGCGTGACGCCGGTGATGCCGCCGCGGGTATCGAAGGCGGAGAAACGGTGAAAGAGATTGGCCCCGGCGGACGTGCCCCCACGGATCGCACAGGCACCGCCCAAGCAACTGCCGCCCAGCTGGCCATTGACCACAGTGCCGAGGCCGAGGCTGCCGCCGGTGGCGGTGATCTCACCGGCGGCAACGGGGGAAGCCAGCAGCCCGAGCACGACGGTGAGCCCCAGGGGCGTGAAGGGGGAGCGCCGTTGCGTCAGCCGGACCGGACAAATGAAGCGAATCCAGCCCAATTTACCGGATAAAAAGTAGCGGTTGTTACTCAAGATGGGGGCCACATCCCACCACAACCAGTAGCTTCCCTAGGCGCTGACGGCTGAAACTCTGGCGGGCTCATTGGTCGCGTCACTAGCTGGGTGATCATTCGCGTATCCGCACACATCAGGCGGCACTCCGCCTGATCTCATCGACTCTTCAGCAAGCTACCAGCCTGTCTTTCTGAGCGGGAACTCGGCCCACCCTGAATGCTCCTCCTTCTCGCCCAGTTGGTGGCCCCGCCCCTCCAGGATGGTCCGATCCGCCTTCCGGCCGCCCCCCGCCCGTTCGAGCGTCCCGCTCCCGCCGAACCCCAGCCGGCCCCTCCGATCGACGTCCGCCCCCTGGAGGCCCCCGCCCCCCAGCCCGACGGCAGTGCACCGCCGCCGGCCGGCCCCGCCGCCCCGGATCCAGGCCCCCAGGCACAGGCACCCCTGCCGGAGATCCGCGGGCTGACGCTCTACAGCCCCGAGCAGGTGGCCGCGATCCTGGCCGAATGCCGCCGGATCGCCGCTGCCACCGAACGGCTGAAGGCCTGCGCCGTGGCCCTGAGCACCCGGCTCGTCTTCGACGGGTACGTCAGCAGCCGGGTCTATGTGGTGAGCGACCCGGCGCCCGGGTATCTCGATGTGGTGGAAGGCCGGGTGGTCGGCATCCAGGTCTCGGGCAGCGATCCCTGGCTGAACCGCCGCGTCGGCCGGCTGCTGCGGCCCCTGCGGGGCCAGATCCTGCGGCTGTCCACGGTGGAGCTGCAGCTGCAGCTGCTCAAGAGCCAGCCGGGCATCGGCAGTGTGCGGGGCACCCTGGCGCGGCTGGGCAGCGATCCCTCCGAAGGGGTGTTCCGCGTTGCCGTGGAGCCGTCCAAGGAGCCCTGGCAGGGGGATCTGGCCCTGCGCAATGACGGCAACAGCGGCTCGGGGGAGTTCCGCGCCGTGGCCACGCTGCTGAAGCCGAGCCTGCTGCAGCGCGGGGACACCCTGCTGATCTACAGCGAGCTCAATGCCACCGACAGCCCGGAGCTGGGCGCCGCCATCGCCTCCCTCAGCTACACCTACCCCCTCAGCGACAGCGTCAGCCTCACCGGCGGCCTCGGCTTCAGCCGCCGCAACCTGGTGGAACTGCCCGCCCCGGCCGACGGGTTCTCCACCAGCCAGTACCAGGCCCTGGCCCAGTTCGAGTGGGTGTTCCGCGAATCCCTCAGCCAGCGCTGGAGCCTCTTCGCCGGCTACAGCAACAGCCGCAGCAATATCTACGAACAGGGCAGCGCCCTGCCGGCCTCGGTGCCCGCCAGCATCCGCGCCCCCGCCGGCGGCTACCTGCGGCTCGGCGTCAACGGCAGCGGCGCCGGCCGCCACAGCAGCTGGAGCGGCAGCGCTTACCTGCTGCAGGGCATCGCCGCGGCGACCCCGGCTGTTCAGCGCCAGGAACTGGCCGAAGCAGGCATCGTGGCGGGCCGGGCCACCGCCATCGGCGGCCTCCTCTCCGCCTCCTGGACGGTCTCCCCCCGCTGGCAGGTCAACCTGCGGACCGCCGCCCAGCTGGCCTTCGCCCCGCTGACCTCCTCGATGCAGTTCACCCTCGGCTCCGATGTGGGCCTGCGCGGACTGCCGGGGCAGCTGATCAGCGGTGACAGCGGCTGGCTGGCCAGCACCGAGGCCGTCTGGACGTTCTGGGACAGCAGGACCAGTGCCCTCCAGCTGGTCCCCTTCATCGGGGCCGGCGGCGTCCGCACCAGCTTCAGCGGTGGCTCCTTCGGCGACACGGTGGGCTCCGGCGGGCTGTTGCTGCGCTGGCTGGCCAGCAACCACTGGTCGCTGGAGCTGGGCTGGGCCGTGCCCTTCTCCACCACCGACAACCTGGGCCCCTGGAACGACTGGCTCCTGGGCCAGGGGCTCTACACCCGGGTGAACTACCGCTTCTGAGCCTCAGCCGCCCAGCTTCAGCCGCCACCCAGCTGGGCGGTCAGCAGCCGACGGGCCTCCGCCAGCGCCCCATCGAGGGCGGCGCCGTCCCGCCCCCCTGCCTGGGCCAGCTGGGGCCGGCCACCGCCGCCGCCGCCGCAAAGCTTGGCGATGCCACCGATGAAGGCCCCCGCCTTGGCCCCGGAGGCCACCACCGAGGGGCCGAAGGCCGCCACCAGGATCACCTTGCCCAGGTCCGCCGGGTCCGGCAGGCCGCCGAGCACCACGGCCGCCCCCTCCCCGAGCTGCTGCTGCAGGCGCTGGGCGGCCTCCTGGAGGCCGGCGCCATCGACGCCATCGAGGCGCTGCACCAGCAGCCGGTGGGGTCCGGTCGCCTCGGCCCGCTCCGCCAGGGCACTGGCCTTGGCCGCCGCCAGGGCCCCCCGCGCCGCCGCCAGCTCCTTGAGGGTGGCCCGCAGCTCCTCGCCCTGGAGGGCCACCCGCTCGAGGATCTCGCCCGGCTGGGCCTTGAAGCGGTCGGCCAGCTCACGCACCACCCGGTCGCGCTCCCGCAGGTAGGGGAGCAGGGCGGGGCCGGCCACGGCCTCGATGCGGCGGATGCCCGCCGCCACCCCCGTCTCGGCGACGATCCGGAACAGGCCGATCTCGGCGGTGTTGGCCACGTGGGTGCCGCCGCAGAGCTCCATCGAGACGCCGGGCACGTCCACCACCCGCACGACCTCGCCGTACTTCTCACCGAACATGGCCACGGCGCCGGCGGCCCGGGCCCGTTCCAGGGCCATCTCCGCCACCTCCAGGGGATGGGCCTCGGCGATCCAGCCGTTGACCAGGTCCTCGATCTGCTCCAGCTCGTCCGGGGTCAGGGCCCGGGGGCAGTGGAAGTCGAAGCGCAGCCGGTCGAAATCCACCAGGGAGCCCGCCTGGGAGATGCCGTCATCGACCACCTGCTTCAGGGCCGCCTGCAGCAGGTGGGTGGCGGTGTGGTGGGCCTGGGCGCGGCGGCGGCAGCTGCGATCCACCCGGGCCTGCACCACATCGCCCACCGCCAGACGGCCGCGCTCGATCCGGCCGCTGTGGACGAACACGCTGCGGTTGCGGCTCACCGCCTCGATGGCCACGATCAGGCCTCCCCCGACCCCGGCACCCCCCTCCCCGGCCAGCAGCACGCCCCGGTCGCCCACCTGGCCGCCCGATTCGCCGTAGAAGGGGGTGCTGTCGAGCACGATCTGCACCGCATCGCCGGCGGCGGCGGCGGTGGCCGGTTCGCCGTTGACCACCAGGGCCAGCACGCACGCCGCCTGGTCGAGGGCCTCGTAGCCGCGGAAGTCGGTGGGCTCGAGCGCACCGGCCACCTGCTCGATCGCCCCCTGCAGGGTGAGATCGATGCTCACGGCCGCCGCCTTGGCCCGCTGCCGCTGGCGCTCCATGGCCGCCTCGAAGCCGTCCAGATCCACCGTCAGGCCGTGCTCCTCGGCGATCTCCGCGGTGAGCTCCAGCGGGAAGCCGTAGGTGTCGTAGAGCTCGAAGGCCGCGTCACCGCTGATGCGCTCCGGCCGGGCGGCGAGCACCTCGGCCAGCAGCTTCTCGCCCCGCTCCAGGGTGTCCAGGAAGCGGGCCTCCTCCCGCACCAGCTCGGCCAGGATCACCTCGCGGCGCTGCGGCAGCTGGGGATGGGCCGCGGCCATCAGCTCGATCGCCGCCTCCCCCATGACCGCCAGGAAGGGGCGGTCGATGCCCAGCAGCCGGCCGTGGCGCACCACCCGGCGCAGCAAGCGGCGCAGCACGTAACCCCGGCCCAGGTTGGAGGCGGTGACCCCATCGGCGATCAGCTGGGTGATGGCCCGGCTGTGGTCGCCGATCACCTTGAGGGAGGTCTGGCCACGGGCGTCGAGGGCGCGGTAATCGACCCCCGCCAGGGCGGCGGCGGCTTCCACCAGCGGGTAGATGAGGTCGGTCTCGTAGTTGTTCGGCACCTGCTGCAGGATCTGGGCCATGCGCTCCAGACCCATGCCGGTGTCGATGCTGCGCCGCGCCAGGGGCGTGAGGGTGCCGGCCGCGTCGCGGTTGTACTGCATGAACACCAGGTTGTAGAACTCGATGAAGCGGCTGTCGTCCTCCAGGTCGATGCCGTCATCACCCCGTTCCGGGTGGAAGTCGTAGTAGATCTCCGAGCAGGGGCCGCAGGGGCCGGTGGGACCGGAGGCCCAGAAGTTGTCGGCCTCATCCATGCGGATGATTCGCTTCGGATCCACCCCCACGGCGTCACGCCAGATGGCGGCGGCCTCGTCGTCCTCCCGGAAGACGCTGACCACCAGGTAGGCCGGATCGAGGCCGAACACTGCGGTGGTGAGTTCCCAGGCCCAGGCGATCGCCTCCTCCTTGAAGTAGTCGCCGAAGGAGAAGTTCCCCAGCATCTCGAAGAAGGTGTGGTGCCGGGCGGTGCGGCCCACGTTCTCGATGTCGTTGGTGCGGATGCACTTCTGGCTGCTGGTGGCCCGGGGCGCCGGCGGCGGGGCCTGGCCGAGGAACACCGGCTTGAACGGCAGCATGCCGGCGATGGTGAGCAGCACCGTCGGGTCGTCGGGCACCAGGGAGGCGCTGGCCATCCGCCGGTGCCCCCGCTGCTCGTAGAACGCCAGGAAGGCCTCCCGGATCTCGGCTCCGCTGCGGGGCCTGGGGCGGGTGGAATCGGCAGCCATCACGACAACGCAGGGAGAGGTCCTGGGACAGGCATGATCGCCCAGCGCGGGGGCCCGGAGTCGCCCCGGCGGCCTCAGTCGTGCTCCATCAGCAGCAGCTGGAGGCTCGCCCGGCAGCTCCAGGATGACGTTTGGATGATCAGGCCTGGGGCCCCAGCAGGGCGTCCAGATCGACCGCATCGATCTGGGCGGTGGCCATGAAGCGCTCCGCGTAGGTGAGGTACACCCCGGACCGCAGGAACAGTTCGAACAGGTCCGCATCGATGCGGCCGCGGTCCCGCAGGCCGGCCAGGATCGCCAGGGACTGGGACAGGGGCATCCCCTGCTTGTAGGGCCGATCGGCGGCGGTCAGGGCCTCGAAGATGTCGGCGATGGCCAGGATCCGGGCCGGGATCGACAGCTGTTCCGCCCCCAGCCCCCGGGGGTAGCCGCGGCCGTCGAGGGTTTCGTGGTGCCCCCCCGCAATCTCCGCCACGCGGGCCAGGGAGGGGGGAAAGGCCATGCTCTCCAGCATCACGATCGTGTGGATCATGTGCTCGCGGATCTTGTAGATCTCCTCCGGGGTCAGGGTGCCCCTGGCCACCGAGAGGTTGTGGAGCTCGCCGCGGTTGTAGAGCAGCTCCGGCACCGCCAGGTTGAAGCCCCAGCGGGCTTCCGGCACCTCCTCGGCCGGCCGGGGGATGCGGTGCTGGGGGGCGTCGCTGAGCAGGGTCTCCCGGGCGGGCAGGGGCGGCGACGGCCCGCCATAGCGGGCCTGCTCCTCCCAGCCCAGGCCGATCCTGTCGTCGAAGTGGCGCCACCAGGTGCGTTCCGCCAGCCGCCGGAGCTGGGCGAGATCCTCCGGGTCGGTGCCTTCGCTGCCCAGGTTGCAGCGGGCCACGCAGGCGAAATCCGCCTGCAGCTCCTGCTCCAGCCGGACGTAGTCCCGCTGCAGGGCCTCCGGATCACCGCCCGCCAGCAGACCCTCCAGCAGGGCGATGCGCCCGTCCCGGAGCAGCACCTCGAAGCGGGTGCGGATCTCGTGCAGCCGGTTGACGGGGGCGTCCAGCTTGGTGGCCTTCTCCACCACCGCCTCGGGGGTCACGATCTTGCCGCAGTCGTGCAGCCACGCCGCCGTGCGGAACTCCCGGCGTTCGGCTTCCCCCTGGAAGCGGAAAGCGGCCAGGGGCCCCTCCTCGGTGGCCTCCGCCGCCTCCGCCAGCAACAGGGCCAGCTCCGGCACCCGGGAACAGTGGCGGCCGGTGTGGGAACTGCGGGCATCGATCGCTCCCGCCAGCAGGGCAATCATCGAATCGATCTGCCGCTGCTGCCCCTCCAGCGCCTGGGTGCGCTCGACGCAGACGGCCGCCAGGGCGGCCAGGGCCTCGATCAGCTGCTGGTCGCCGGCGTCGTAGGGGCGGACGAGCGCGGCGGCCGTCTCAGGGGTGAGCACCGAGCCCGCCTCCCGTTTGCGGTTGATCAGCTGCATCACCCCGACCACCTCCCCGGCCATGGTCCGCAGCGGCACCACCAGCATCGAGACCGCCCGGTAGCCCATGCGGCGATCCAGTTCGGCGTCGAAGCGGTAGGGGCGGTCGGCGGGAATCGCGTAGACGTCGGGCAGGTTGAGCACCTCGCCGTGCAGGGCCGTCCAGCCCACCAGCCGCTCAGGGGTGATCGGGAAGCGCACGTCCAGCAGGCTGGCGTCGATGCCGGTGTCGCCGGCGGCCAGGGAGCTGTTCTGGAAGGCGGTGAACCAGAGCCGCTTCTCCCCCTTCTCCTCCTCCACCAGGTAGATGCTGCCGGCATCGCTCAAGGTGAGATCCCTGGAGCTGGAGAGGATCTGCCGCAGCAGGGCCGGCAGGTTGAGCGCCCCGCTGATGGCGGTGGCGATCTGGAGCATCTCCGGCAGCGCGCGCCGGGCCTGGTGGGCGTCGGAGGCGTGCGGTGGCGGATGGGCGGCGCTCAAGGGGGTGGCCAACCGTGGTGGGGTCGGTGTCCTGCCCGGCAGCAGGAACGCGTGACTGGGCCAGGGAAACACCGGAACCCCGTGAGGGCAATGGCGGGCCGGGCCTGGGGCCCGCAGGCGTCGGTTCGTACCGGAGGGGCCGGGCGAAAGGGGCTGGGTGGGGGCGCGGAGAAGGGGTTGTGCTGGTTGCCCTGCTGGGTGGGGCAGCACCAATGAATAATGTAAGCCTGCCGGTGGCCAGGCATGATCGGGCCATCGCCATGGCCTTGCCGTTGACCCAGGCGTCCGACGATTCCCGTGCCCGTCTGCGGCTGCAGTCCCTGTCGTGGGCGCTGCTGGGCGGACTCGCCGCCGCCCTGATCGGCCTGCCGGCCGGCCTGGAGAGCGGGCTGCGATCGGCGGGCTGCGGCTTCTTCTACGGCCTGCTGGCCTTCCACCTCCAGCGTGTCGATCCGGATGACGACCATCTGGCCGCCGGCCTGGTGGGGGCGGTCTGCGGCATCCGCAGCCTCGGTGGGCCCGTTGCGGTCACCCCCCTGGCCCTGCCAGTTCCGGCGATCCATTCCCTGCTGCACCAGCCCCTGGCCAGTGGGGCGATCAGCGGGATCCTCGAGCTGCTGCGCGGCTGGCTGCCGCTCTGGCTGCCCCTGATCGGCAGCGCCCTGCTGCTGCAGGCCGCCCAGCGCCTCCTGCCGGCCCTGCGGCCATGAGCCTGCTCCATGCCACCTGGCTGTTTCCGCCGGAAGGGCCCGGGGGCCGGCTGCTGCTCTGGGCCGACACCTGGAGGGTCGCGACGCCGGTGGCGCCGCTGCGCACCGTTCCCGACCATCCCCTCTCGCTCAGCGTCGACGATCTGGGCGCCTGGCTGGATGACCATGGCCTCTGGTCGGAGGCCTTCCGGCCGGCGGAGGCCCAGCTCACCCTGCCCAGCCGCAGCCAGGGGGCCCGGGGCCGCCGCAAGGCAGCCAGCGAGGGTCTGGCGGCCTGGAGCGGTCTGCCGCTGCAGGCGGGCGAACCGATCCCGAAGGAGGTGCAGTGGTGGCCCTGGCGGGTGGAGGGTCTGGCCCTCGATCCGGCGGGGGCGGGCGAATGGCTGGCCGGCCTGCCCCTCTCCGGCGACGATCCCGGCCTGGCCGACGATCTGCGCTGGTGGAGCCATCTGCAGCGCTGGGCCCTGAGCCTGATCGCCCGCGGCCGCTGGCTGCCCCAGGTGGAGGAGGAGCGGGCCCGCTGGCTGCCCCTGCTGAACCGGGAAGGGGACCGGCGCCGGCTGGAGGAACTGGCCATCCGGCTGCCCCAGGTGGCCACCTGCGCCATGGCCCCCGGAGCCCCTGGGGAGGGGGGTCTGGCCTGCCGCCGACCCGGCAGCGGCCGGCTGCGGGTGGCCAGCCTGCTGGAGGCCCTGCTCGACGGCCAGCTGCGCGCCGGCTTCCGACCCCCCACCGACGGACTCGATCCCCTGCTGGTGGCCTGGCAGAAGGCCCTCGGCCCCGGCCCCGGCCGGCTGGAACTGGACGAGGAGGAGCGGGAGCGGCTGGCGGTGGCCACCCACCACTGGCGCGAGGCGGTGGCGGGGCGCGTCGCCCCCGCCCGCGCCTGCCTGGAACTGTTCACCCCCGAAGAGGGCGAGGAGCTCTGGGAGCTGCGCTTCTCCCTGCAGGCGGAGGCCGATCCCAGCCTGCGGGTGCCGGCCCGCACGGTCTGGAATGCGGGCGACGGCCGGCTCCAACTGGGGGAAGTGGAGGTGGCCGAGCCGGGCCAGCTGCTGCTGGAGGGGATGGGCCGGGCTCTGCAGGTGTTCGAACCGATCGGGCGGGGCCTCGATGCGGCGGCGCCGGAAACGATGCAGCTCACCCCGGCGGAGGCCTTCGTGCTGGTGCGCACCGCCGCCGTCCAGTTGCGCGACGTGGGGGTGGGGGTGGTGCTGCCGGCCAGCCTCAGCGGCGGACTGGCCAGCCGGCTGGGCCTCTCCATCGAGGCCGAGCTGCCCGAGCGTTCCCGCGGCTTCTCCCTGGGGGAAAGCCTCGAGTGGAAATGGGAACTGATGATCGGCGGGGTGACGCTCACCCTCAAGGACCTGCAGCGCCTCTCCGCCAAGCGCAGTCCTCTGGTGCAGCACAAGGGGGCCTGGATCGAGCTGCGGCCCAGCGATCTCAGGAACGCCGAGCGCTTCTGCGCCGCCGGACCCAACCTCAGCCTCGACGATGCCCTGCGGCTCACAGCGAGCGACGGCGACACCCTGATGCGGCTGCCGGTGCATCAGTTCACCGCCAAGCCCCGGCTACACGCCGTCCTGGAGCAGTACCACCAGCAGAAGGCCCCCGATCCCCTGCCGGCGCCGGAGGGCTTCGCCGGCCAGCTGCGGCCCTACCAGGAGCGGGGCCTGGGCTGGCTGGCCTTCCTGCACCGCTTCGACCAGGGGGCCTGCCTGGCGGACGACATGGGCCTGGGCAAGACGGTCCAGCTGCTGGCCTTCCTGCAGCACCTCAAGGTGGAGCAGGAGCTGAAGCGCCCCGTCCTGCTGGTGGCCCCCACCTCGGTGCTCACCAACTGGAAGCGGGAGGCGGCGGCCTTCACGCCGGATCTGGAGGTGCGGGAGCACTACGGTCCCCGCAGGCCGTCCACCCCCGACAAGCTGGCCAAGGCCCTCGACGGGGTGGATCTGGTGCTCACCAGCTACGGGCTGCTGCAGCGCGACAGCGAGCTGCTGGAGAGCATCGACTGGCAGGGCGTGGTGATCGACGAGGCCCAGGCGATCAAGAACCCGGCGGCCAAGCAGAGCCAGGCGGCCCGCGACCTGGCGCGTCCCGGCAAGCAGGGCCGCTTCCGCATCGCCCTCACCGGCACCCCCGTCGAGAACCGGGTGAGCGAGCTGTGGGCGCTGATGGACTTCCTCAATCCGCGGGTGCTGGGGGAGGAGGGCTTCTTCCGCCAGCGCTACCGGCTGCCGATCGAGCGCTACGGCGACATGAGTTCCCTGCGGGATCTCAAGGCCCGGGTCGGGCCGTTCATCCTGCGGCGCCTCAAGACCGACCGCTCGATCATCTCCGACCTGCCGGAGAAGGTGGAGCTGCGCGAATGGGTGGGCCTGTCGGCGGAGCAGACGAAGCTCTACCGCAAGACCGTCGACGAGAGCCTCGAGGCCATCGCCCGCGCCCCCCTGGGCCAGCGTCACGGCCAGGTGCTGGCCCTGCTCACCCGGCTCAAGCAGATCTGCAACCATCCGGCCCTGGCCCTCAAGGAGAGCGCGGTCGACAACGGCTTCGCCGGCCGCAGCGCCAAGCTGCTGCGGCTGGAGGAGATCCTCGAGGAGGTGATCGAGGCGGGCGACCGGGCCCTGCTGTTCACCCAGTTCGCCGAATGGGGCCACCTGCTCAAGGTCTACCTGGAGCAGCGCTGGCGCCAGGACGTGCCCTTCCTGCACGGCGGCAGCAGCAAGACCGACCGGCAGGCGATGGTGGACCGCTTCCAGGAGGATCCCCGCGGCCCCCAGCTGTTCCTGCTCTCGCTCAAGGCCGGGGGTGTGGGCCTCAACCTCACCCGGGCCAGCCACGTGTTCCACATCGACCGCTGGTGGAACCCCGCCGTGGAGAACCAGGCCACCGACCGGGCCTACCGGATCGGCCAGACCAGCCGCGTGCTGGTGCACAAGTTCATCACCAGCGGCTCGGTGGAGGAGAAGATCGATCGGATGATCGAGGAGAAATCCAGGCTGGCCGCCGACATCGTCGGCAGCGGTGAGGAGTGGCTCGGTGGCCTGGAGGTGGGCCAGCTGCGGGATCTGGTGGCCCTGGAGGAGAGCTGAACGGGCTGGGCCGAGCGTGGCCTCAGCGGCGGGCGAGGCTCACGTCGCCAGGCTGGGCGAGCTCCGCCGTCTCCCCGATCACGGGCAGCAGCAGGGGCAGGGCGGCCGGCGCGGGGGGCTGGCCCATGCGGCGCAGCCAGCGGTAGTGGGAGGCCACACCGGCCAGGAAGGACGGGTGGGTGCGGAAGGGGACCTGGCAGTCGCGGCAGGTCTGCTCGACGATGGCGGAGATCTGCGGGTAGTGCACGTGGCAGATCTGGGGGAACAGGTGATGCTCCACCTGGAAGTTGAGGCCGCCCAGCAGCCAGGTCAGCAGGCCGTTCGAGCGGCTGAAATCCACGGTGGTGGCCAGCTGATGGCCGGCCCAGGGACCCATGGCCGGGCTGGTGGGGTCGGCCATGGGGAAATCGGCCTCCTCCACGCAGTGGGCCAGCTGAAACACCACGCTGAGCACGAGGCCCTGCACCATTGCCGTCACCACGTAGCAGGCGATCACCGCACCGATGGGGTGGAACTGCAGGGGGATGGCGAACGCCAGGGAGAAGAAGATGGCCTTGCCGGCCAGGAACACCAGCCAGTCGGCGGGGCCCAGGCGGGGCAGGGAGTGGTCACCGCGGCCGCGGGCGGCCAGATCGGCGAAGTCATCGAAGAACTGCCACTTGATGGGCAGCATTCCGTAGAGAGGCCAGAGATAGAGGTGCTGCCAGCGGTGCCACCAGCGGTGGGGCTGATGGGGGGAGAGCCGGCCGATCAGGCCGAGGTTGATGTCGTCATCGTGGCCGGCGATGTTGGTGAAGGTGTGATGCAGCCCGTTGTGCTTGTGGGCCCAGATCAGGGAACTGCCGCCGAGCAGATCCAGGGTCATGGCGGCGGCCCTGTTGATCCAGCGATGGCGGGAGTAGGCCCCGTGGCCCCCGTCGTGCTGGATGTTGAAACCGATGGCGGCGATCGCCAGGCCCAGAACGGCCGACAGCAGGATCGCCACCGGGCCGCCGTCGGCCCGGAAGACCAGCAGGCCGTAGGTGAGGGCGAACCAGGCCAGGATGACCACCGATTTGAGCACCATGGCCAGCGAATCGCGCCGTTCCTGCCCGGTGGTCTCGAAGTGGTCGTGAACCCTTGCCCTCAGAAGACTGTGAAAACCGTCGCCGGCGCCGAACGTGATGCGATTCAAGGACTCCACGCCCTGCGTCGGGACAACCTAGGCCAGTGGGTCCGGCAGGCGTCAGGATGGGCGACGTGAGGCCGGCGGCATGACCAGCTCCTTCCCCGGCGCCTCCGGCGCCATCACCACCCAGCTGGGCCAGCAGGGCCTGGGGCAGCAGCCCTGGTGGGTGGAGCAGTGGATGGAGCTGATCCACTCCTACCGGTTCAAGAAGCGCCTGGAGCGCGCCTGGACCTACGCCCGGGAGGGCAATGTCGTCTCGATCCGCTTCGAGGGGCGCCGGGTCCACGCCCGCGTGCAGGGCACCGACCCTGATCCCTACAAGGTGAAGCTCTGGCTCGACGTGCTCAACGACGAGGACTGGGGCTATGTGCTGGAGGCCCTGAGCCAGAAGGCCCGCTGGTCGGCCCAGCTGCTGGCGGGGATCATGCCCGCCGACATCGAGCGGGCCTTCGCCGCCAGCGGCAAGCGCCTGTTCCCCTTCAAGCTCCAGGAGGTGCGCAGCGAGTGCAGCTGCCCCGACAAGGCCAACCCCTGCAAGCACATCAGCGCCGTCTACTACCTGATGGGGGACCGCTTCAGCGAGGACCCCTTCGTGCTCTTCCAGCTGCGGGGCCGCACCCGCAGCCAGCTGCTGGGCGACCTGGCCAAGCGCCGCCGGGAGGGGGTGGCGGCCCCCCTGGAGCACGCCCCCCACCCGATCCACCCCGCCATCGCCGACCCGGCCCGCTGGTGGCGCTACGGCGCCCCGCTCGACCCCGATCTGGTGGTGATCACCCCGGCCATGGAGGGGGAATCGGGCCTCGATGGCGCCGGCCCCCTGCCCCTGGCGGAGGAACCGCGCTTCCCGGAGGCCAACCGGCTCTTCCTCGACCGACTCAAGGACCACGGAACGGCCATGGCCCAGCAGGCGATGCTGCGGGCCATGGCCACCGGGGCGGATGCCGAGCCCTAAACCACCCCCCTGGCTGAGCCAGGACGCCATCGCCACCGCCGGCCGGCTCCTCGAAGGCCACCGGCTGGCGTTCGGCCGGCCCCTGCTCGCGGGCGTCGCGGTCGAGCGCTCGCCGCTGCAGGCGGCCCAGGAACTGTTCGTGGCCGCCACCGTCGTCCTGGCCCATGACGGCGGCGCCGATCCCCGGCTGATCTACGCCAACCGGGCCGCCCTGGTGCTGTGGCGCCGCTCCTGGGGCGCGATGGTGGGCCTGCCCTCGCGGCTCACGGCGGAGCCGGCCGAACGGCAGAGCCGGGCCCTGGCCCTGGAGCGGGCCCGCCGCTGCCAGGCGCTCGAGGGCTACGGGGGCATCCGCATCGACAGCGGCGGGCGCCGCTTCCGCATCGAGAACGCCCGGCTGTGGACCCTGCGGGAGTCCGGCGGCCGGCCCTGCGGCCAGGCGGCCGCCTTCGGCCGCTGGTGGTGGCTGGAGCCCCCCCGTTCCGGTTCTCCGCCCCCGCTGGCGTAGGGGCCGAACCCGGTCCGGGGGACCGAACCTGGGCCGTCGGTTCTCCCCCTCGATGTCCCCGGGCAAGGCGGGCACATTGATCGGGCGGGTGGTTCCTCACCCGACCATCCCCGTCGCTCCCTTCGGAAGCACCAACCATGCGCACGCTTCATCCCTCCCCCTTCGATCTCTTCGACCGGCTGGAGCAACAGCTGCAGACGGCCGAGCGTGTTCCCGCCGCCGAGATCCACGAAACCGAGGACACTTACACCATCGCCCTGGAGCTGCCCGGCGTCGACCGCGCCTCCATCGACGTCAAGGCCACGGACCGCTCCCTGATCATCAGTGCCGAGCGCCGCTGCCAGCCGTCGGCCGCCACCGCCGCCGCCAGCCCCGAGGACGGCAACGGCGAAACCCCGGCCGCGGAAGCCCGCCGTCGGGCGCCGCTGCTCAGTGAGTTCCGCTACGGCACCTGGAGCCGCAGCTTCCGCTTCCCCGGCGGCATCCAGCGGGACGCCCTCGAAGCCCACTACCGCGATGGCCTGCTGACGGTGACGGCGCCCAAGGCCCAGTCCCTGACCACCGTCAGCGTGAAAGTGGCCGACTGAGCCCCGAGGCCCTCAGTCCTCGAGGCGCTCCGCGGAGTCGAGGGAGAGGCCGATCACCGAGATGTAGCTGGTGGCCTCGATCCACCGGATCGTGCCCCTCAGGTCGTAGGTCTCTCCTTCGCCATCCCCCACCACCACGTTGCAGGGATGGCCCACGGTCGGCTGGTGGCCGGCCTCGATGGCGATCTTCAGGCCATCGGCGCTCAGATCCAGCACCTCGGCGAACACCCCTTCGGAGGGTTGCCGCGAGGCGAAATGGAGGCGGGCCGTGGCCAGACCCGTCGGAGGCTTGAAACGGTCGGAGCGGGAGGCTTCCTCCAGGCGCTTCTCCAGGCGTCGAAAGGCCTCCCGAAACCGTTCCAGGTCTCCGGTGGCCATTTATCCTCTCGTCCGCGGACTATTCCTGACCATTGTTCCAGGGTTCTGCGGGATACCCGCGGTTGGTCTAACAGACCGAAAAGCCTTCTGCCCTGCCTACAGTCACACGTCTGCGGAAGGAGTCTGACCCCATGAGCAGCAGCACCGCCAGCGCCCCGACCACCCTGCAGGCTGGGCCGGAGGCCGCGCCCTCCCGGCTCAGCCTGCAGTGCGAGCCGATCGCGGCCGACACCACGGCGATCCGCTCCCTCGACTGGGACCGCAGCCGCTTCGACATCGAGTTCGGCCTGCGCAACGGCACCACCTACAACGCCTTCATGGTGCGGGGCGAGCGCACCGCCCTGGTGGACACCAGCCACGCCAAGTTTCGCGACACCTGGTTACCCCTGCTGGAGGGTCTGATCGACCCCACGGCGATCGATCATCTGATCGTCTCCCACACCGAACCGGACCATTCCGGCCTGATCGGTGATCTGATCGACCGCCACCCGGACATCGAGATCGTCGGCTCCAAGGTGGCGATCCAGTTCCTCCAGGACCAGGTGCACCGGCCGTTCCGCAGCCGGGCCGTGAAGAGCGGCGACGAGCTCGACCTGGGCGTCCATCCCGAGAGCGGCGTGGGGCATCGCTTCAGCTTCCTCAGTGCCCCCAACCTGCACTGGCCCGACACGATCTTCTCCTTCGACCACGGCACCGGCATCCTCTACACCTGCGATGCCTTCGGCCTCCACTACTGCTCCGACGACCTGTTCGATGTCGACCCCGGCGCCATCGCCCCGGACTTCCGCTTCTACTACGACTGCCTGATGGCCCCCAACGCCCGCAGCGTGCTGCAGGCGCTCAAACGCATGGACGGGCTGCCGGAGATCACCACGATCGCCGTCGGCCACGGCCCCCTGCTGCGGGAGCACCTGCCCCTCTGGCTGGGCGACTACCGCGACTGGAGCGGCCAGCGCAGCGCCGGCGAGGCCTACGCGGCCGTCTGCTATCTGAGCCAGTACGGCTTCTGCGACCGTCTCAGCCAGGCCATCGCCCGGGGGGTGGGCAAGGCCTCCGGCCAGGTGCAGCTCGTCGACCTGCGCGCCACCGATCCCCAGGAGCTCGCCGCCCTGATCGGTGAGGCCAGCGCCGTGGTGGTTCCCACCTGGCCCGCCGCCCCCGATGCCGAGCTGCAGACGGCCATCGGCACCCTGCTGGCCGCCCTCCAGCCCAAGCAGTGGGTGGGCTGCTACGACGCCTTCGGCGGCAACGACGAACCGATCGACACCCTGGCCGGCCAGCTGCGCAACCTGGGGCAGAAATGGGCGTTCGAGCCCCTGCGCATCCGCCAGGTCCCCGGCGGCGCCGACTACCAGCGCTGCGAGGAGGCCGGCACCGACCTGGGCCAGCTGCTCACCAAGGAGAAGACCATCGCCGCCATGAAGGCCATCGACGGCGACCTGGACAAGGCCCTGGGGCGCCTCAGCGGCGGCCTGTACATCGTCACGGCCCGCCAGGACGACGAAGCCGGCAGCCGCAGCGGCGCCATGGTGGCCAGCTGGGTCAGCCAGGCGAGCTTCGATCCGCCGGGGCTCACCGTGGCGGTCGCCAAGGACCGGGCCATCGAGGCCCTGATGCAGGTGGACGACCGCTTCGTGCTCAACGTCCTGCGGGAGGACAACCACCAGCCGCTGCTGCGCCACTTCCTGCGCCGCTTCCCGCCGGGGGCCGACCGCTTCGCCGGCGTGAACGTGCTTGAGGGCGTGGCCGCCGGCGGTCCCGTCCTCGGGGATGCCCTGGCCTACCTCGGCTGCCGGGTGACCCAGCGCATGGAGGGCCCGGATCACTGGATCATCTACGCGGTGGTGGAAGAAGGGAACGTGGCCGACACCACCGCCGCCACGGCGGTGCATCACCGCAAGGTGGGCAACCACTACTGATGACCACCTCCCCATCCGCGTCCGATCGGCGCGTCATCACCCTGCCGGTGGAACCCGGCCTGCTCTGCTTGCGCGGCCTCAGCCCTAGGCGCCTGCGCTTCGAAGTCGAGTACGGCCTCGAGCGGGGCACCACCGCCAACAGCTTCCTCTTCCAGCAGGGCGCCTCCGGCGGGGCCCCGGTGCTGGTGCACCCGCCGGGGGCCTCCTTCGCCGCCCCCTTCCTGGAGCAACTGGCCCTGCTGGTGCCGGCCGACGCCCCCCTCAAGGTGGTGGTGGGCCACGTCAACCCCAACCGGGTCGCCCTGCTGAAGCAGCTGGCGACGGGCTGGCCGGCCACGGTGCTGGTGGCCTCCAACCCGGGCGCCCAGGTGCTCGCCGAACTCTGGGAGCAGCAGCGGCCCGGCCCGGGGGGTGAGGCCGCCGCCCCCGCCGACGCCGTGCCCCTGCCGACGATCGAGGTGGTCAAGCAGGAGACGAGCCGCACCCTCGCCGACGGCCATGTCCTGACCCTGCTGCCCACCCCCACCCCCCGCTGGCCCGGCGGCCTGATCGCCTTCGAGGCCACCACGGGGCTGCTGATGAGCGGCAAGTTCTTCGCCGCCCACCTCTGCACCGAGGACTTCGCCGAGGCGAACCGCAGCAGCACCGAGGAGGACCGCCGCTACTACTTCGACTGCCTGATGGCGCCGATGGCCCGCCAGGTGGAGACGGTGGTCGACCGGCTGGACGAACTGCCGATCCGCACGATCGCGCCGGGCCACGGGCCGGCCATCGCCCAGAGCTGGCGCAGCCTGCTGGCCGACTACCGCCGCTGGGGGGAGAGCCAGGAGAAGGCCAGCCTGTCGGTGGCGCTGCTGTACGCGAGCGCCTACGGCAACACCGCCGCCATCGCCGACGCCCTCTCCCAGGGGGTGGCGCGCAGCGGCGTGCGGGTGGAGAGCATCAACTGTGAATTCGCGCCCGCCGAGCAGCTGCTGGAGGCCATCCACTCCTGCGACGCCCTGCTGATCGGCTCCCCCACCCTCGGCGGCCATGCCCCCACGCCGATCGTCTCGGCCCTCGGCACCGTGCTGGCCGAAGGCGACCGGGCCAAGCCGGTGGGGGTGTTCGGCAGCTTCGGCTGGAGCGGCGAAGCCATCGACCTGCTCGAAGCCAAGCTCCGCGACGGCGGCTTCCAGTTCGCCTTCGAGCCGATCCGGGTGAAGTTCAGTCCGGATCTGACCACCCTGCGGACCCTGGAGGAAACGGGCACCGCCCTGGGCCGGCGCCTGCGCCAGCAGCACCGCCAGGCCCAGCGGCGCAGCAGCATCGGTGGCCTCAGCGAGAGTCGCACCAACCCGGCGATCCAGGCCCTGGGCCGGGTGGTGGGATCCCTGTGCGTGGTGCTGGCCCGCAAGGGGGACGGCGCCGACGCCATCGGAGGGGCCATGGTGGCCAGCTGGGTGAGCCAGGCCAGCTTCAGCCCCCCCGGCTTCACCGTGGCCGTGGCCAAGGACCGGGCGATCGAGAGCCTGCTGCACGTGGGCGACGCCTTCTCGCTCAACGTGCTGGCGTCAGGGCGCGAGAGCGGCCCGATGAAGCGGTTTCTGCAGCCCTTTCCCCCCGGGGCCGACCGGCTGGCGGGGCTGGAGCTGGAGACCAGTCCCGGCGGCCAGCCCCTGCTGCCGGAGGCGCTGGCCTGGCTGGAGGCCCGGGTGAGCCAGCGGATGGAATGCGGCGACCACTGGCTGCTGTACGCCGAGGCCCTCAGCGGCGACCTGCTGGATGCGGCCGCCACGACGGCCGTGCACCAGCGCCGCAGCGGCGCCGCCTACTGAGGCGCCGGCCTAGGCCGCGTGGGGCGGCGTGGGCGATCCGCCGCCGCCCGCCTGGAAGGGAAGCACGAGGGTGGCCCAGTGGTCGGGCCGCTCCGGGCGGCGGCGCCGGGCCCGGCGCACCCCGAAGGGCACCCGCACCACATTGGTGCCGTCCACCCGCTGGCTGGCCTCCGGCAGATCCGGGGAAAGGATCCCCGTGCCCGGCTCACCGCCTGAACTGTCGTTGCCGTTCATGAACCCCATGACAATGAAAGGCGGTTGCCATCGCCGTGTGGGGATGGCACAGCAATGATGCGCCATCCCGGGGAGAAAAGGTACCGCCGGAACACTCAGGCGGCCAGTTCCGGGATTGCCACTTCCTCGACGCTCGGGCAGGTGCAGACGAGGTTCCGATCACCGAAGGCGTTGTCGATGCGGGCGACGGCCGGCCAGAACTTGGCCTGCCGCTGACTCTCCCCGGCGGGGAAGGCCGCCTCGCTGCGGCTGTAGGCCCGATCCCAGTCGTCGGCGGTGACCGCCGCCAGGGTGTGGGGCGCCTGTTTGAGCGGGTTGTCGAGGGGGTCGGCGGCGCCGGTCTCGATGGCCCAGGCCTCACGGCGGATCCCCTCCATGGCCGCGCAGAAGCGGTCGATCTCCGGCAGCGACTCGCTCTCGGTGGGCTCCACCATCACCGTGCCGGCCACGGGCCAGCTGACGGTGGGGGCATGGAAGCCGTAGTCCATCAGCCGCTTGGCCAGATCGTCCACCTCCAGGCCGCAGCTGCGCTTGAGGGGCCGCAGGTCGAGGATGCACTCGTGGGCCACCCGGCCGCCCCGGCCCCGGTAGAGCACCGGGAAGTGGGGCTCGAGACGCTCGGCGATCAGGTTGGCCGCCAGCAGGGCCACCTGGCTGGCGGTGCGCAGGCCCGAGCCCCCCATCATGCGGATGTACATCCAGCTGATCGGCAGGATGCCGGCACTGCCCAGGGGGGCCGCCGACACCGGACCGATGGCCCGGTCGCCCGCGGCGACGGCCAGGGGGTGGGAGGGCAGGAACGGCACCAGGTGGGCCGCCACCCCGATCGGACCCACCCCGGGGCCGCCGCCGCCGTGGGGGATGCAGAAGGTCTTGTGCAGGTTGAGGTGGCAGACGTCGGCGCCGTAGAGGCCGGGCTTGCAGAGGCCCACCTGGGCGTTGAGGTTGGCGCCGTCCAGGTACACCTGGCCGCCGTGGTCATGGACCACCTGGCAGATGCGGCGGATGCCGGTCTCGAACACCCCGTGGGTGGAGGGGTAGGTGACCATCAGGGCCGCCAGGTCGGCGGCGTGGGCGGCGGCCTTGGCCTCCAGGTCAGCGATGTCGATGTTGCCCTGGGCATCGCAGGCCACCGCCACCACCCGCATGCCCGCCATCACGGCGCTGGCCGGATTGGTGCCGTGGGCGCTGGTGGGGATCAGGCACACCTGGCGATGGCCCTCGCCCCGGCTGCGGTGCCAGGCCCGGATCACCATCAGACCGGCGTACTCGCCCTGGGAGCCGGCATTCGGCTGCAGGGACACCCCCGCAAACCCGGTGATCGCCCCCAGCCAGGCTTCCAGATCCGCCACCAGGGCGGCGTAGCCGGCGGTCTGGTCGGCGGGGGCGAAGGGATGGATCTGGCCGAAGGCCGGCCAGCTCACCGGGGCCAGCTCGGCCGCGGCGTTGAGCTTCATCGTGCAGCTGCCCAGGGGGATCATGCCGTGGACCAGCGACAGGTCCTTGCTCACCAGGCGCTGGATGTAGCGCAACAGTTCGGTCTCGCTGCGATAGCGGTGGAACACCTCCTGGCGCAGCCAGGGGCGCTGGCGAAGGGGCACCCCCTCGAGCAGCTCCGCCAGGGGCCGGGCCTCCAGGGTGGACAGGCCGGCCCGCAGGGCCGCCTGGGCCGCGGCGGCGGCGGCGGCATCCGGCGCCAGAGCGGCCAGCAGGGCGGCCAGCTCCTCGGGCGTGGAGAGTTCATCGAGGCTGATGGCCAGGGCGGCCGCGCCGTCATCGCCCCGGACCCCGCAGCGGAGGTTGAAGCCGGCGGCCACGGCCCGCTGGCGCAGGGCGGGGGCCGCGGCGGTGCGCACCACCACGGTGTCGAAGGCGGGCCCCGGATCGGCCGGCAGGCCCAGGGCGTCCAGGCCGAGCACCAGACCCTGGCGCAGGACCGGCAGGCGGCGGGCGATGGCCTCGAGGCCTTCGGGGCCGTGGTGGACCGCATAGAAGCTCGCCATTACGGCGAGCAGCACCTGGGCGGTGCAGATGTTGCTGGTGGCCTTGTCGCGCCGGATGTGCTGCTCCCGGGTCTGGAGGGCCAGCCGCAGGGCCGGGTTCCCCTCCGCATCCTTCGACTGGCCCACCAGGCGACCGGGGATCTGGCGCTTGAAGTCCTCCCGGGTGGCGAAGAAGGCGGCGTGGGGCCCCCCGAAGCCCATCGGCACGCCGTAGCGCTGCAGGCTGCCGACGGCGATGTCGGCGCCCAGCTCACCCACGGGGGCCAGCAGGGTCTGGGCCAGGGGGTCCACGGCCACCGTGCTGATCACCCCGAGGGAGCGGGCCGCCGCCAGCAGCGCGGCGGGATCCCAGAGCCGCCCCTCGACCCCGGGCAGCTGCAGCAGCAGGCCGAACACGTCCTCGCCCAGCACCCCATCGGGGCCGCTGGCGGCAGCTTCGGCGTCGAACGTCTCGATGACGATCCCCAGGGGTTCGGCCCGGGTGTGGAGCACGGCCAGGGTCTGGGGCAGGACGGCGTGGTCGACCAGGAAGCGGCGGGCGCTGGGGCGGGTCGTGACCGCCGTCGCCATCGCCATCGCCTCGGCGGCGGCGGTGGCCTCATCCAGCAGGGAGGCGTTGGCGATCGGCAGCCCGGTCAGCTCGCTGACCAGGGTCTGGAAGTTGAGGAGGGCCTCCAGCCGCCCCTGGGCGATCTCCGCCTGGTAGGGGGTGTAGGCGGTGTACCAGCAGGGGTTTTCCAGCACGTGGCGCTGGATCAGGGCCGGCGTCGCCGTGCCGTGGTAGCCGAGGCCGATCAGGCTGCGCAGCACCTGGTTGCGGGAGGCCAGCGCCCCCAGCTCCTTCAGGGCCTGGGCCTCCGGGCAGGGCAGCGGCAGGCCGACCTCGGCCTCCTCCGCCGTCAGCAGGATGTCGGCGGGAACGACCTCGGCCGCCAGCTGATCGAGGGACCCGAGGCCGAGCTCCGCCAGCATCCGCTGCTGATCCTCGGGATCCGGACCCAGATGCCGGACCAGGAAGGAGGCGGACACGGGCGTTCGGGGTGGAGGTGGCGGGATCCTAAGGACAATCAGCCCGCCTGCACCTTGGCCCCGTAGGTGCCGGCATCCATCAGGTCGTCGAGCTCAGCGGGGGCCCCCAGGCGCACCAGCAGCAGCCAGCCCTCCCCGTAGGGATCGTTCTGGAGCTCCTCGGGGCTGGCCAGGACGGCCTCGTTGCGGGCCTCCACGGTGCCGCTCACCGGAGCCATCAGATCCTCCACCGCCTTGACCGACTCGACGCTGCCGAAGCTCGTGCCGCGCGCCAGGGCGGCCCCCACCGCCGGCAGCTCGACGAAGACGATGTCCCCCAGCTGGTCGACGGCGAAGGAACTGATCCCGAGCCGCACCAGATCACCCTCCGGACGCACGTATTCGTGGCTCTCGGAATAGCGGCAGTCGTCGGGGAAGGAGTGCGCCAAGGCCGGTGCGATGCGGAGAAGCGGCCATCAGTCTGACCGAGCGGCGCAGTCCGGGGCCTTCCCGATGTCATCAAGGGACGCCAGGGCCGCCAGGGCCCGCTCGAGGGCCAGGGCCACATGGCCGTGGTGGGTGCCGCCCTGGGCGTAGAGCACCCAGGGTTCCCGCAGCGGCGCGTCGGCGGAGAACTCGCTGGTGCTGCCGTCGATGAAGGTGCCGCCCGCCATCACCAGATCGGTGGCATAGCCGGGCATGGGGGCCGGCACCGGATCGAGGTAGGCCCCCACCGGTGAGCTGCGCTGGAACGCCCGGCAGACGGCGATCAGCCGCTCGGCATGGCCGAGCCGGACCGCCTGGATCACATCGCTGCGCTCGGCGCCGGCTGCGGGGTTCACCGCATAGCCCAGACCGGCGAACACCTCGGCCACCAGATCGGCCCCGATCAGGGCCTCGGCCACCATCTGGGGGGCCAGGAACAGCCCCTGGAACAGCAGGCGGTACTGGTCGAAACCGGTGCCGCCCTCGCTGCCGATGCCCGGGGCGGTGAGCCGGCAGCAGGCCATGTCCACCAGGTCGCGGCGGCCGGCCACGTAGCCCCCCGTCGGGGCGATGGTGCCGCCGAGGTTCTTGATCAGGGAGCCGGCGATCAGGTCGGCCCCCACGGCGGTGGGTTCCAGCTCCTGCACCAGCTCCCCGTAGCAGTTGTCGACGAAGCAGACACAGTCCGGCCGCAGCGCCCTGACCCGCTCACAGAGGCGCCCGATCGTGGCCACAGGCAGGGAGGGGCGCCAGCTGTAACCGCAGCTGCGCTGGATCAGCACCATCCGGGTCTCGGGGGCCAGGGCGTCCTCCAGGCCCGCCTCGTCCACCTCGCCATCGGCGCCGAGGGGCAGCTCGTCGTAGGTGATGCCGAACTCGGCGAGGGACCCCTGGCCCGTGCCCCGCAGGCCGATCACCTCCTCAAGGGTGTCGTAGGGACGGCCGGTGAGGGCCAGCAGCCGGTCCCCGGGCCGCAGCACCCCGAACAGGGCGGCGGTGATGGCGTGGGTGCCGCTGACGAACTGGAGCCGCACGGCGGCGGCCTCGGCCTGCAGCACCCGGGCGAAGACCCGGTCCAGCACCTCCCGGCCCAGGTCGCCGTGGCCGTAGCCGCTGACCGAGGCGAAGTGATGCACGCCGAGGCGTTCGGCGGCGAAGGCGTCCAGCACCCGCGCCAGGCGGGGCCGTACGGCGGCGGTGCGGCGGGCGGCGACCGGGGCCAGCCGCTCAAGGGCGGCGGCGACGGTGTCGGCCGGGTGCGCCGTGTCAGTGGGGCCGGTGGGGCCGGGACAGACCTGCTCCAAAGCCCTGGGACCAGCAGGGGTCACTCTGCCATCGTCGCCGTGGGTGAGGATGGGAAGCCGAGCCCCAGAGCCCCCCCGCCCTTCCACCGGAGAACCGCTTGGTCGCACGTTCCGAAGCCTCCCGATCAGGCCAGAGCGCCCGGACCGTGCGGGTGCCCCTGCAGGACACCAGCCATTCCCGCAAGAAGGCCCAGCTGCTGGCGGCCATGGAGGGACCCCGGCCGCCCCTGCCGGCCAACCAGCGCAAATTCAAGACGGGCACCACCGGCTTCATGCTGGCCATCCATGTGGGCGCCGTCTTCGCCCTGCTGCCGCGCTTCTGGAGCCTCCAGGGGGTGATCGTGCTGGCGGTCCTCTACTGGGCCACGGTGCTGGGGGTGACCCTGGGGCTGCACCGGCTGGTGGCGCACCGGGGCTTCGAGGCGCCCCGCTGGGTGGAGCGGCTGCTGGTGCTGATGGGCACCCTGGCCTGCCAGAGCGGACCGATCGAATGGGTGGGCCTGCACCGGCACCACCACCTCTTCTCCGACCAGCCCAACGACCACCACGACGCCGCCCGCGGCCTCTGGTGGGCCCACAGCGAGTGGATGCTGCACAGGATCCCGGCCCTCACCGAGATCCACCGCTTCACAGGCGACATGGAGAAGGACCCCTTCTACCGCTGGCTGGACCGCTGGTTCCTGCTGCTGCAGCTGCCCCTTGGGGCCGCCCTGTACTGGTATGGCAACGCCGCGGGCGTCCATGGCGGCGGCCTGGGGCTGGTGCTCTGGGGCATCCCCCTGCGCCTGGTGCTCGTGTATCACGTCACCTGGCTGGTGAACTCCGCCACCCACGCCTTCGGCTACCGCAATTTCGACTGCCCGGACCGCTCCCGCAACTGCTGGTGGGTGGCCCTGCTGACCTTCGGCGAGGGCTGGCACAACAACCACCACGCCTACCCCCACTCGGCCCGCCACGGACTGCGCTGGTTCGAGTTCGACATCACCTGGCAGCACATCCGCGCCCTGCGGGCCCTCGGCCTGGCCAGGAAGGTGCGCATCGCCCCGGGCTTCGGCCGGCGTGCCGACGCGGGCGCCGGCGCCTGACTCAGAGCTCGGCCGGTTCCACCACCGCCGGGATCGCCGTGCCGATCTCGCGGCGGATGGCGGCCGCCAGGTCGTCCGGGGCCTGGTGGGAGCCGTCCCCCTGCAGGCGCCGGGCCCGCTGCCGCAGCAGCTCCAGGAAGCGGTCCGGGCCCAGCTCCTCCTCCCCCGCCGCCCCCAGGGCCGCCAGGGTGCGCCGCAGCTCGGGCAGCTCGGCGTCGAGTTCCACCGCCGTGTAGTCGCGCTGGCCGGCGATCACCTCGGCGAAGCGCTCCCGCCGCTGGCGCTTGGCCACCGGATAGGCCGCCATCAGCCGGTCGCGGCAGTCGCGCCAGGGCCGGCCGGCGGTGAGCAGCTGGGCCAGGGCGGCACTGAGCCCCGCGGCCTCCGCCTCGCTGATGCGCAGATCGAAGCTGGCCGGCGGCTGGCGGAAGCCCACGAACACCTCGAGCAGGGCCCCGGGCCCCAGCACCCGCTGCTGCTCGTCGCGCACCGGCAGGGCCGAGCTGCTGAGGGCTTCGAACAGTTCAGGGTTGGCCGCCAGCAGGGTGCGGGCCGGGAGCGGCTCCAGCCGGCCCCCGGGGGCCTGGGCATCGAGCCACAGGTTGACGCTGCCCAGGGCCAGGAACACCTCAGGGCCCGGGGAGGCGAGCTTGCCGTTGCGCAGCATCGAGAGCTGGGAGTTGTGCACCCGACCCAGGTCGAGGGCCTCGGCCAGCATCGGCAGAACCCGGTGGGACCAGCCGTTGCGCTCATGCCAGACGCGGATCAGGTGGGCGAAGGCGACGCGGCCAGATACGAGTTCGTCTCGATATCCCACTCGATCAGGATTCGTATTGCTACCATTGTAATCACTCAACAGGAGCCCGGTCCTTCATGGCCGTCACCCCCCTCTCCCGCCCCGGCATCCAGCCAGGCGCCCCATCCGGCAACCGCCGTGATGCCGGCACCAGGGCCCGCCACACCCGCCGTCCCGCCACCATCAACCAGGGGGCCGATGCCCTGGTCCGGGCGCGGGCCCTGCACGATCCGCGCCGCGGCGAGCCCCGCGGCGTCTCCCCCAAGGGCACCCGCTGGGGCACGATCGGCTTCATGGTGCTGATCCACATCCTGGCGGTGGTGGCCCTGCTGCCCCGCTTCTGGAGCCTGGAGGCCGTGGCTGCCCTGCTGGTGATGTACTGGGTCACCGCCTGCCTGGGGGTGACGATCGGCTACCACCGCCTGCTCAGCCACCGCTCCTTCCGGGTGCCCCAGTGGCTGGAGCGTTTCTTCGCCACCTGCGGCGCCCTCAGCTGCCAGCACGGCCCCATCGACTGGGTGGGCCTGCACCGCCACCACCACAAGTTCTCCGATACGGAAGCGGATCACCACGACAGCAACAAGGGCTTCTGGTGGTCCCACATGGCCTGGATGTTTGAGGAGATTCCCGCCATGGCCGCCGTGCCCCGGCTCACCGGCGACCTGGCCGCCGACCCCTACTACCGCTGGCTGAACAAGGGCTTCCTGCTGCTCCAGGTGCCCCTGGGCCTGCTGCTGTTCTGGATCGGCACCGTCACCGGCGCCGGCGGCTGGGCCCTGGTGCTGTGGGGCATCCCCCTGCGCCTGGTCCTCGTCTACCAGTGCACCTGGCTGGTGAATTCGGCCACCCACATGTGGGGCGAGGCCGTCCACGACAGCGGCGACAAGTCGAAGAACAACCCCTGGGTGGCGGCGCTGACCTTCGGTGAGGGCTGGCACAACAACCACCACGCCTATCCCCATTCGGCCCGCCATGGCTTCGGCCCCCGCCAGTTCGACCTCACCTGGCAGCACATCCGCCTGATGCGCGCCCTGGGCCTGGCCACCCAGGTCCGCCTGCCCCGGGCCGCAGCCCCCACCAGGGCCATGTCGTAGGCTTGCCGATCGGATTTCAGATGGCTCAGCCGGGGCGTTGTCATGGTCAAGAAGCGTGTGCAGGTGGTCCTGAGCGAGGACATCCTTTCCCTGGGCAAAGACGGGGACCTGGTGGATGTCGCGCCCGGTTACGCCCGTAACTACCTCCTTCCCACCGGCAAGGCCCTGGCCGTCACCGCCGCGGTGCTGCGTCAGGTGGAGCACCGCCGGGCCAAGGAGGCGGAGCGCCAGGCGGCCCTGAAGGCCGAGGCGATCGCCTTCCGCACCGCCCTCGACACCATCGGCCGCTTCACCGTCAAGAAGCAGACCGGCGGCGACGATGTCCTGTTCGGCACCGTCACCAACGGTGATGTGGCCGAGGCCATCGAAGCGGCCACCAAGAAGGAAGTGGATCGCCGCGTCATCACCGTTCCCGAGATCCACCGCACCGGCTCCTACAAGGTGCAGGTCAAGCTCCACCCCGAGGTCGTCGCCGACGTCAACCTGGAAGTGGTCAGCTACTGATCGGCCAGCCGCGAACCGAACTTTTACGCCCCGGGCGCCAGAGTGATCGTCCTCACCGGCGCCCGATCCCGATCGATCCGGCATTTCCTCCGGTCCGTCGCGTTCTGGAGTCCCGTCCATGGTGAGCGTGCCCCTGGCTGGTTCCGACCCACCCCGGCCCGACGGCCCGAGGCCGGCGTCCAGGCGCGACGAGCAGGCCGGCTTTGAGGCCCTGCCCGATTCGGTTCCGCCCCAGAACCTGGAGGCGGAGGAATCGGTGCTCGGCGGCATCCTCCTCGACCCCGACGCCATCGGCCGGGTCGCGGACGTGCTGCGGCCGGAGGCTTTCTACCTCGGCGCCCACCGCGAGATCTACCGCACCGCCCTGATGCTGCACAGCCAGGGCAAGCCCACCGACCTCACGGCCATGGCCGCCTGGCTCGCCGACACCGGCCAGCTGGAGAAGGTGGGCGGCAGTGCCCGGCTGGTGGAGCTGGTGGAGCGCACCCTCTCCACCGCCTCCATCGACCAGGTGGCACGGCTGGTGATGGACAAGCACCTGCGGCGCCAGCTGATCCGCTCCGCCAACGAGGTGATCCGGCTCGGCTTCGACCAGAGCCTGCCGATGGAGCAGGTGCTCGATGAGGCCGAGCAGAAGATCTTCGCCATCAGCCAGGAGAAACCCACCGCCGGCCTCACCCCCACCGCCGAGATCCTCACCAGCACCTTCAACGAGATCGAGAGCCGCTCCCTCGGCACCGCCGTCGCCGGCATCCCGGTCAACTTCTACGACCTCGACGCCATCACCCAGGGCCTGCAGCGCAGCGATCTGATCATCGTCGCCGGACGGCCCGCCATGGGCAAGACCTCGATCGTGCTCAACATCGCCAAGAACGTGGCCCAGCTGCACCAGCTGCCGGTCTGCGTGTTCAGCCTGGAGATGAGCAAGGAACAGCTCACCTACCGCCTGCTGTCGATGGAGGTGGGCATCGAGAGCGGCCGCCTGCGCACCGGCCGCCTGCAGCAGGAAGAATGGCCCCTGCTCGGCCAGGGCATCAACAGCCTCGGCCAGCTGCCCCTGTTCATCGACGACAAGCCCAACTCCGGTGTGCTCGAAATGCGCTCCCTCTGCCGGCGCCTGATGGCCGAGACCGGCAAGGAACTGGGCCTGATCGTGATCGATTACCTGCAGCTGATGGAGGGCAGCACCCCGGACAACCGGGTGCAGGAACTCTCCCGCATCACCCGGGGCCTCAAGGGCATGGCCCGCGAACTGCACGTGCCCGTGATCGCCCTCTCCCAGCTCAGCCGCGGTGTCGAGTCCCGCACCAACAAGCGCCCCATGCTCAGCGACCTGCGGGAATCGGGTTCGATCGAGCAGGACGCCGATCTGGTGCTGATGATCTACCGCGACGAGTACTACAACCCGGAAACCGCCGACCGCGGCATCACCGAAGTGATCGTCACCAAGCACCGCAACGGCCCCGTCGGCACCGTGAAGCTCCTGTTCGAGCCCCAGTTCACCCGCTTCCGCAATCTCGCTGCCTAGATCCGCTGCAGCGCGTCACGGCATAGGGATATCCGCCGTATCGCGCCAGCGAAACTGCCAGTAGCCTCAGGATCAAGGCATCGCGAAGCTATACGTGCAGCATCATTCCTTCTGGTTCTATGTGTTCACGTTTTTCGCCATCATTCTGGCGCGCTATCTCGCCATGGCCGGCTTTGCCCACTGGCTTCTGTATCAACGACAGGAGGCCAGGGTGTCGGTTCTCAATGACATCCAGCTGTCCGTCATCTCCGCCGCCATCTTCTCCCTGGCCACTGCCCTGGTGATGACGTTGCAGGAGCAGGGACTGACCCGTCTGCATGGCCAGATCCATGCCGAAAGCTGGTGGACCCTGCCACTCAGTTACCTGGCCGTCCTGGTGCTGCAGGACGCCTATTTCTACGCCACCCACCGTCTGTTTCACCAGCCGAAACTGTTCCCCTGGTTTCACCGGGGACACCACCGATCACGGCAGCCCACACCCTGGACCTCCTTCGCCTTTGACCCCCTGGAAGCCGTTGTTCAGGCCGTGTTCCTGGTCGCCATCGTGCTGCTGATTCCCCTGCATTTCGCCACCCTGCTGGCGGTGCTCACCACGATGACGGTGTGGGCCGTGGTCAACCATCTGGGCCTGGAGGTGCTGCCGCTCCACTTCCCCCACCACTGGCTGGGGCGCTGGCTGATCGGCCCCGCCCACCATTCCGTGCACCACCGCCGCCACGGCCACCATTTCGGGCTCTACTTCACTTTCTGGGATCGGGTGTTCGGCACTGAGGATCCCGCCTACGCCGCCTCGCTGCAGCCACCGGCCGCCTGAGCGCGATCAGGCCAGATCGGCGGCCCGCACCACAGCGGCCAGGCGGGAGAGCTGCCCGATGGATTGGTCGTGCTCCTGCGGGCTCGCCGCGGCGCAGGCGTCCTCCACCAGCACCACCCGGAAGTCCCGGTCGTGGCCCTCCCGGACCGCCGCCTGAAGCGCCCAGGCGGTGCTCACACCCCCCAGCAGCAGCCGCTCGATCCCCGCGGCCCGCAGCAGCGTCGCCAGGGCGGTGCCGTGGAAGGGGCTCACCCGGTGCTTCACCAGCACCGGGTCGCCGGGCTCCACCGCCAGATCGGCATGGAAGTCCGTGCCCCACTGGCCGAGCCGCAGGCCCCCCAGCTCCCGGGCCCGGCCCAGGAACGGCGCATGGGCGGGCAGCTCCGGGTAGCCGGCCCGGAAGGCCACCTTCACCAGGAGCGTGGGCCAGCCCCGGGCGCGGGCCCGCTCCAGCGCCTGGTTGGCCGCCGCCAGCACCCCGCGTCGCTGCACTTCGGCGGCGTAGGTGGGCATCGCCCCGTCGGGGTGGATCAGGTCGTTGATCAGATCGATCAGCACCAGGGCGGTGCGCATGGGGGGAGACCTCGGCCGCAGGGCTCCATCATCGGCCGCCCGACCATGTCCCACAGCCCCACCGGCCCCTGCCACGCCATACATTCAAGGCATGGCCCTGAGCGCAGACCCCACCGAACGGTTCGACCTGATCGTGGTCGGCGGCGGCCATGCCGGCTGCGAGGCGGCCTTCACCGCCGCCCGGCTCGGGGTGTCCACCGCCCTGTTCACGCTCAACCTCGACCGCATCGCCTGGCAGCCCTGCAACCCGGCGGTGGGCGGCCCGGCCAAGAGCCAGCTGGTGCATGAGGTGGATGCCCTCGGTGGGGTGATCGGCCGGCTGGCGGATGCCACCGCCCTGCAGAAACGGCTGCTCAACGCCAGCCGCGGCCCGGCCGTGTGGGCGCTGCGGGCCCAGACCGACAAACGCCAGTACGCCCGCCAGATGCTGCAGCTGCTGCAGCACACCCCCCACCTGGCCCTGCGTGAAGCGATGGTCACGGGGCTGGAGCTGGAGGGCGATCCCAACGATCCGGCCGGCCCAACCGCCCGGGTGATCGGGGTGCGCACCTACTTCGGCAGCGTCTACGCCGCCGGCGCCGTGATCCTCACCACCGGCACCTTCCTGGGCGGCCGCATCTGGGTGGGCAACCGCTCGATGGCGGCGGGCCGGGCCGGCGAGCAGCCCGCCGAAGGGCTCACCGAAGCCCTGCAGGCCCTGGGGTTCCGCACCGACCGGCTCAAGACCGGCACCCCCGCCCGCGTCGACCGGCGCAGCGTGGCCCTCGACCGGCTGGAGGAGCAGCCCAGCGACGCCGCCGACCGCTTCTTCAGCTTCGATCCCACCGCCCGGGTGAGCGGCGAGCAGATGGCCTGCCACATCACCCGCACCACGGCGGCCACCCACCAGCTGATCCGCGACAACCTCCACCTCACGCCGATCTACGGCGGTTTCATCGACAGCAAGGGGCCCCGCTACTGCCCGTCGATCGAGGACAAGATCGTCCGCTTCGCCGACAAGGACAGCCACCAGATCTTCCTGGAGCCGGAGGGGCGCGACACGCCCGAGCTGTATGTCCAGGGCTTCTCCACCGGCCTGCCCGAATCGCTGCAGCTGGCCCTGCTGCGCACCCTGCCCGGGCTGGAGGCCTGCGTGATGCTGCGTCCCGCCTACGCCGTCGACTACGACATCCTGCCGGCCACCCAGCTGGAGCCCTCCCTGGAAACCAAGCGGGTGCGGGGCCTGTTCTCGGCGGGCCAGCTCAACGGCACCACCGGCTACGAGGAGGCCGCCGCCCAGGGGCTGGTGGCCGGGCTGAACGCCGCCCGGCTGCTGGGGGGCCAGGACCCGGTGCATTTCCCCCGGGAGGGCAGCTACATCGGCACCCTGGTGGACGACCTGGTCACCCAGGACCTCAAGGAGCCCTACCGGGTGCTGACCAGCCGCAGCGAGTACCGCCTGGTGCTGCGCGGCGACAACGCCGACCGGCGGCTCACGCCCCTCGGCCACCGGCTGGGCCTGATCGACGAACGGCGCTGGCGCCTGTTCGAGCAGAAACAGGCCGCCATCGACGCCGAGAAGCAGCGGCTGGAAACGGTGCGGCTCAAGGCCTCCGATGCCGCCGCCACCGCCGTGGCCGCCGCCACCGGCGCCGGCATCAACGGCTCGATCACCCTGGCCGACCTGCTGCGCCGGCCGGGCCTGCACGGCGAGGATCTGGTGCGGCTGGGGCTCCTGGATCCGGATCTGCCGATCGATGTGCGCGACGGCGCCGAGATCGACATCAAGTACAGCGGCTATCTGGCCCGCCAGGAACAGCAGATCGCGCGGGTGCGCCGCCAGCTCGATCGGGCCATCCCCCCTGGTGTGGACTACGCCGCCATCGGCACCCTGTCGGCGGAGGCCCGCGAGAAACTGGCGGCGATCCAGCCCCACAGCCTGGGCCAGGCCTCCCGCATTCCCGGGGTCAGCCCCGCCGATGTCAACGCCCTGCTGCTCTGGCTGGAGCTGCAGCGGCGCCGGGAGCCGCCGGCCCCTCGTCAGACCGTGGAAGCATCGTTACAGTGACGCACGCCTGACGCCGAGGACTGCAGATGAGCCCCTCCCCTCGGCGTCCCCTGCGCGGCATTCCCACCTCCCGCGCCTACTGGGAGCTGAAGGCCGAGCAGATGATGAACCGGGTCTTCGACCCGGAGGCCACCATCGATCTCGACGTGGCCTCCCAGGCCGAGCCCCCCCCGACCCTGCCCCTGGCCCCCTCGGTGCGGCGGCTGCGGGGACGGCCGGCCGCCCCGGCCCCGGCCCCGTCGCGGGCCGACCGCAACACCCTGCTGCTCACGGCCATGGGCGGGGTCTGCATGGTCAGCGTCGCCAGTTCGGTGCTGTATCTCACCCACTCCAGCCGCATGCAGCAGGCCCTCAGCCAGGAGCGCAGCCTGCTGCTGGTGGAGCGGCTGCGGAGCCTCGGCCCGGCCAACCCCTCCCCGCTCGGAGCCGGCGTCGGCGCCAACCTGGCCGGCGGCCCGTCCGTCCTGCCGCTCGCCAGCGACCAGCTGCCACCGCCGCCGGAGGAACCCTGGATCGAGCAGCTCTCCCAGCTGCCCCAGCCGGAGGGCTCCAGGGCCCCGGTCCTGCGGGTGCCGGTGAGTCCGAAACTGGCCGCCGCTGCGCCCCCCGCCACCGGTGGGGATGGGGGCTACGCGCAACGCAGCGCCGCCCCGGCCCCTGGGCCCGTGCCTGAACTGGTGGGGGTGGTGGGCTCGGCGGGCCGGCCCGCCTCGGCGATCTTCCAGATGGGGGGGAGCTCCACCAGCGTCAGCGTCGGCGAAGCGATCGGATCCAGCGGCTGGCGGCTTCGCTCCGCCGATGGCGACACCGCCATGATCGAACGGGGCGGCGAGGTGCGGCGCATCTCGATCAGCAACGGCTACTGACCTGCCCTCCGGCCCGCCATGAACCAAGCCACCGGCGGCCTGTTGCCGTCCCCCGCGTGTCTGTGGCAAGCCAGTGCCGCCGAGCGCCCGCAGCCGCCGGCCGGCGGTGAGCTCACCGGCCCGTGGACGCTGCTGCTGCTCGGGGACGGCAGCCCGACGCGCCACCTGCAGCTGCTCACCGGCCATCCGGTGGAGGTGGAGCTGATCGCCATGGCCTCCGAACCGGGGGTCTCCGCCGGCGCGCCGGCGGAGGTGGCCGAACTGGCCGAGCCGCTGCTGCGGCGCCAGGTGTGGCTCACCTGCGGGCCCCAGACCCTGGGCTGGGCCGAGAGCTGGTGGAACCGGGCCGAGGCGGAGGCCCATCTGAAGGATCGCCGGCTGCCGATCTGGCGCAGCCTCTCGGCGGGGCGGGCGGAGCTGTACCGCGAGGTGGATGGCCTCGGCCAGGTGCAGGAACCCTGGCTGGCGGAGCGTTTCGGCTGCGACGGCCCCTTCTGGAGCCGGCATTACCGCTTCTTTCGCCACGGGCGGGAGCTCACGGTGATCCGGGAGGTGTTCTCCCCGGCGCTGGAGCGGTGGCTGGGACCGGCCCAGGCGGGATCTGTTCGTAAAGACTCATCAATTCAGTAACGCCGTGTGGCGGTTTGCTGTTGACGAATTGACGCTCCAGGCTCCCTGGCCAGGATTCGGTCATTCGAAACCGGACCATGGCCACCCGCCACAGCGCCCAGACCCCGCCGGGAGGGGACTGGCTCACCCTCACCGAACTGGGCCGCCGCTACGGCGTCTCCGCCGTCCACACCGGAAAGCTGCTGGTCGCCTCCGGCCTGCGCCGCAGCAGCGGTGAACCGACCGCCGAAGCCCTGGCGGCCGGCCTGGCCATGCGGCCCCAGCCGGGCCATCACCACTCCAGCCTCTGGCTGCACCAGGGGTGCGCGCCCTACCTCGAGCGCCTGGGGCTGGTGCCCCAGGCCCAGCGCACCATGGTGAGCCTGTGGGCCGATCTGCTCAGCGCCCTGCAGAACGGCTCCCCGTCGATCAGCATCTCGGCCGAGGAGATGGCCGTTGACGTGCCCCGCGACCTGGTGAAGCCAGTGAACAGGGAATTGCGTCAGCGGGGCTGCAGCTTCCGGGTCAACCCGAAGCTCAGGACAGCCGCAGGGCCTGGGCCTGCTTGCTCGCCTGCTCGAGCATCTGACGCAGCCGGTCCTCGTCGGTATGGCTGAGGTTGGTGCGCAGCAGCTTGGCGTGGGGCGCATGAACCCGCAGCCGCTCGATCAGCCGGTCGGGGGTGGCGTCGCGCAGCAGCAGGCAGAGGGCCGCGCTGCCGGGGGGGAGGGTTTCACCCACCTCGCGCATGAAGTTGTCGTTGATGCCCAGATCCGACAGGGAACCTGAGGCGGCCCCCAGGCCGGCGCCGACGGCCGCCCCGAGCAGGGGGTTGAGGAACAGCAGCCCCACGAGCGTGCCCCAGAAGCCACCGCCGAGGGCGCCGGCCTTGGTGAGATTGAGCGACTGGTGCAGGCGCACCTTGCCGTCCGGTTCGGCCTCGACGACCACCGCGTCCTCGAGGGCGATCAGTTCCTCCTTCTGGATCTCCACCAGCTGACGCCGCACCTGGTCGGCCTCCTCGACGGACGGAAACCCAACCACCACCAGGCTGCTCATGGCCGACATCCCTGCAGGTACGACGTCAGTCCTAACCCACTGCCTGCCGAAATGGCGGTGTCGACGGCTCAGGCACGGCGGCGGGTGGAGCGGGGCAGCGGCCGGCCGGCCGCAGGAGGGGTGAAGGCCGCGTCCGGCTCACCGGAGCCCGGGAGGCGATCGCCGGCGGCATCGCGGCGGGCCGGCTCCGGGCGCTGCCAGCGGGGCAGGGTGAAGCTGTCGTCATCGGGCCAGTCATCGTCGGCCCCGGTGGCGGGAGCGGAGGGCGCCGAGGGAGACGGGGCGGGGGCGTAGCGGGCCTCGGCGCCTGGGGGACGGGACGGCGGAGCCGGGCGGCCGCGCCGGGACACCGCCTCGAGCATCGGCCGGCGGGAGCGGAGGGGAGCCGGGGCCGGCTCCGGGGCCCCGGGGGCGCCGCGGTCGCTCTCCTGCCAGGGTTCCCGCCAGTCGTCGCCATCGTCGAGCAGCCAGTCGAGACGGCCCTCCACCCAGCGGCCGAGGTCGTCGATCCGGGGCCGCAGCTGGGGGCGACGCTCGGCCCCCCGCCCTGCTGGACGGCCACCGGGCCGGGACCCCGCCACCCCCTCGACAAACTGCCGGCCGGCGGTCACCCAGCGATCCACGCGCTGGTCGAGGGGATCGGTGCCGCCACGGGGGCGCCGGGGGAGGTCGCGCTCGCGGCCATCGCGCTGCAGGAGGTCGCGATCACGGAATTCGCGCTCCCTGGGTTCGCGGTCACGGGATTCGCGCTCGGGGGGATCGCGGTCCCAGGGATCCCGCATGCGGCCGTCGCCCTGATCCATCGGATGCATCAGGCCAATCTAACGACGCCGACCGGAGAGCCAGTGCTCCCGCCCCATCCCCACCAGGGCAATGGTGAAGCCGCCCCATTCCAGGGTCCACAGAAACGTCGCCATCGGCCCCAACACCTGCGCCAGAACCTAGGCGGTGTTGGGCTCGAACACCAGCAGGCAGCTCGCATCCCAGCGCCCGCCATGGAGGCGCTCGCAGCAGTGGCGGCAGGCCAGGCCCTGCCGGCGGCGCTGGTAGGGCGTGCGGCTGTCGCAGCGCGGGCAGCGGGCGATCCAGCGGCTGGCGGCCACCGGCAGGGGATAGCGGTGCCGCAGGCTCACCTGAAAATCGTCCTGGGCCCGGTTGATCTGCTCCATCCGGGTTCGGAAGCGGGGACCATGGACCTCCTGCACCGCCAGCACCCGGTCCACCCAGGCATGGATCATCTCGTGGCAGAGGGTGCCCAGGGTGGCCTGCCGCGGCAGCGGCTCCAGCAGGGGGCGGGAGAGGACGATCTCGCAGAGGTCACGCCCGTCGGCCAGACGCCCCCGGCGGTAGAGCCCGGCGGTGCGGGTGAGGCGGCCGTCGCTCCAGCGCACGTCCACCAGCGGCCGGCTCTCCCGGGTGAGCTGGCCGTCGAAATGCTCGCGGTTGAGCCGGTGGAACAGGGGCAGCAGCGGTTCCAGGGGCATCGGCCCATTCTGGTGGGGTCGTCCGTCAGACTCTGCAACGCTGCGAACGGATGGGATCACCATGGACTGGGGACTGGCCCGCGACATCGGCACCAAGCTCCTGCTGGCGGGGGCCGGTGGCCTGCTGCTCTATTGGACCGTCTCGGCGGTGAAGCTGGTGCTCAGCGCCCGGGGCATCAATCCGCTGATCAAGCAGTTCTTCACCCAGGTGGCCTCCGGCCAGGTGGACGGCGCCTACCTGCTCACCACCCGCAACTACCGCTCCCACGTCAACCGGCAGCAGTTCATCCGCTTCCTGGCCGGCCTGCAGCTCAACAAGTACCGCAACCTCAAGTCCGGCCGTCCCCGGCTGCAGGAGGGCCAGGTGATCCTGACGGTGAAGCTCAAGAGCGACGGCAAGGAGGAGCTGCCCCTCGACTTCACCTTCGTGAAGGTGGAGGAGACCTGGCGGGTGGACCGCATCACCAAGCTGGCGGCCGCCTGAGCCGTGGCCCAAGCCCGGGCGGAGGAACTGCGGCGGCTGCTCAATCGCGCCGCCCACGCCTACTACGTGCTCGATGCTCCGGTGATGGAGGACCCGGTCTATGACCGGCTCTACCGGGAGCTCGTGGCGCTGGAGGAGGCCGATCCGGAGCTGATCCGGCCCGACAGCCCCACCCGCCGGGTGGGCGGTGCCCCGGCCGAGGGCTTCACCAGCGTGGCCCACCGGATCCCCCTGCTGAGCCTCGACAACGCCTTCTCCCACGACGAACTCGACGTCTGGTACACCCGCCTGCTGCGGGTGCTCGACCGGGAGCCGCCGGCCGGATCCGCCGCTCCGGCCCTGCCGTTGGTGGGCGAGCTCAAGATCGACGGCAACGCCCTCGCCCTCAGCTACGAGCAGGGGGTGCTGGTGCGGGCCGCCACTCGGGGGGACGGGGAGCGGGGCGAGGAGATCACCGCCAACGTGCGCACGATCCGCAGTGTGCCCCTGCGCCTCGACCTGGAGCAGCCGCCGGCCTGGGTGGAGGTGCGCGGCGAGGCCTTCATCCCGGAGTCCACCTTCGCCGCCATCAACGCCGAGCGCGCCGAGCGGGGCGAAGCCGCCTTCGCCAATCCGCGCAACGCCTGTGCCGGCACCCTGCGGCAGCTGGATCCGAAGGTGGTGGCCGCGCGGGGCCTGTCGTTCTTCGCCTACACCCTGCACCTGCCCGAGGACTGGCAGGCCGGGCCTGGAGACCCTGCCGAGCCCCGCAGCCAGTGGCAGGCCCTGGCGTGGCTGAAGGCGGCCGGGTTCCGGGTCAACCCCCACTGCGCCCTCTGCCCGGACCTGGCGGCGGTGAAGGCCTTCTGCGACCGCTGGGAGCAGGAGCGCCGCGGGCTGCCCTACGCCACCGATGGGGTGGTGGTGAAGCTCGATGACCTGCGCCTGCAGGAGGAGGCGGGCTTCACCCAGAAGGCGCCCCGCTGGGCGATCGCCCTCAAGTACGCCGCCGAGGAGGCCCCCAGCCGCCTGCTGCGCCTCACCTGCCAGGTGGGGCGCACGGGCGTCGTCACGCCGGTGGCGGAGTTCGAGCCGGTGCCCCTGGCCGGCACCACCGTGAGCCGCGCCACCCTCCACAACGCCGATCGCCTGGCGGAGCTGGATCTCTGCGCCGGCGACACGATCGTGGTGCGCAAGGCGGGGGAGATCATCCCCGAAGTGGTGCGGGTGCTGGTCGAGCTGCGTCCGGAGGGGGCCCGTCGGCTGCAGCTGCCCCCCACCTGCCCGGAGTGCGGTTCGGCCCTGGTGCGGGAGGAGGGGGAGGCCGCCACCCGCTGCGTCAACAACGGCTGCCCCGCCATCCTGCGGGGGTCCCTGCGCCACTGGGTGAGCAAGGGGGCCCTCGATGTGGACGGCCTCGGGATCAAGCTGATCGAGCAACTGGTCGACCGGGGCCTGGTGGCCTCGATCCCCGACCTCTACCGGCTCGATGCCGCCCTGCTGGCCAGCCTGGAGCGGATGGGGGAGACCTCCGCCGCCAAGCTGGTGGCCGCCCTGGAGGCGTCGAAGCAGCAGCCCTGGCACCGCCAGCTCTACGGCCTCGGCATCCACCACGTGGGGGAGGTGAATGCCAAGGCCCTGGCCCGGGCCTTCCCCAGCGCTGCGGCGCTGGAGGCCGCCGCCCTCGCCGGGGAAACCGACGAAGGCGGCGAGGCCGGCGAGGCCGGCGAGGCGCCGGTTCCGCTCACGGCGGTCTTCGGCATCGGCCCCGAGATCGCCCAGTCCCTGCGGCAGTGGTTCGCCACGCCGGCCAACCGGTTGCTGCTGGAGCAGCTGGGGGCGCTGGGCTTCTCCCTGGCCGCCCCCCCGGAGCTGGACGGCAGCAGCGATGGGGGGGCACCGGCGGCGACGCCCCTGGCGGGCCTCAGCTTCGTGCTCACCGGCACCCTCCCCTCCCTGAGCCGCGCTGCGGCCCAGGCCCTGATCGAGGCGGCCGGGGGGAAAGTGAGCGGTTCGGTGAGCCGCCGCACCAGCTACGTGGTGGCCGGCGAGGAGGCCGGCAGCAAACTCACCAAGGCCCAGTCCCTGGGCGTTGCCGTGCTGGATGAGGACGGCCTGCGGGCGCTGCTGGCGGCGGATCCGGGCTGAGGCGGCCCCGTGGATGACGGCGCCGGGACGGACGGCCAGAGTGACGGTGGTGCCCCTGTCCCTGCCCATGCGACGACGGCAACTGATCGTGATCGCCGTGGTGGCGGCCCTGGGCTGGAGCGTGGCGCGGGCCCTGCCGCCGCCGGCGGCCCCGACCCTTCAGGGGCTGGCGGCGGCGCGCGGGCTGCGCTGGGGCTCCGCCGTCACCAATGACCAGCTGCGGGATCCTGGTCTGCGCCGCCTGGTGAGCGAGCAGAGCGGCCTGATCGTGCCCGAGTCGGAGCTGAAGTGGGATGGGGTGGAGGCCGCGCCCGGGCGCTTCGATTTCAGCGCCCCGGACCGGTTGCTGGCCTTCGCCCGCGCGCAGGGCCTGGCGATGCGGGGCCACACCCTGGTGTGGCACGAGCAGCTGCCGGCCTGGGTGAAGGCCCTGCCGCCGGCGGAGCTCGACCGGGCCATGGCCACTTACATCGGCACCGTGGTGGGGCACTACCGCGGCCAGCTGCCGTCGTGGGACGTGGTGAACGAGCCGATCGCCGACGACGGCTCGGGCCTGCGCCGCAGCCTCTGGCTCGAGCGGCTGGGTCCCGACTACATCGCCCGGGCTCTCACCCGGGCGCACCAGGCCGACCCGAAGGCGGCCCTGGTGATCAACGAGTACGGGCTGGAGGGCGATGACGCCAAGACGGCGCGCAAGCGGCAGGCCTTCCTGAAACTCCTGCGGCAGCTGCGGCAGAGCGGCGTCCCGCTCAACGCCGTGGGCCTGCAGGCCCATCTCTACGCCAACGGCAGCGGACCGACCACCTTCCGCACCCTGCCCGCCTTCCTGCGGGAGCTGGCGGCCCTGGACCTGGACATCCTCGTGACCGAACTGGACGTGAACGACCGGGAACTGCCGGCGGCCATCCCGGAGCGGGACCGGGCCGTGGCGGCGGTGTACGGCGCCTTCCTGACGGCGGTCCTGCCGGAACCGCGGCTGAAACTGATCACCACCTGGGGGTTGAGTGATCGCACCACCTGGCTGAATGCGTTCATGCCAAGGGCGGATGGCCTGCCCCAGCGGCCCCTGCCCTTCGATGAAGACAACCGACCCAAAGCGGCGACCGCCACGATTCAGGCGGCCCTCGAGAAGCGCTGAGCGGCTCAGATGGGCGATCCAAGCAGAGCTGGCAGATGACGGATTCCTGCGCTGTCGATAGGGCTTACCCAAGCAAAAAAATTCGCCCCTGGTAGAATGGAAATTCGTTCATCCAACGTCGGAATGCCCCCATCCGCCGCGGGCGCCAGTGAGCCTGACTCCGCCGGGCCGGCCGGTCAGGTCCTGGATGTCACCGCCCCTGACATCGCCGCGACGGATGACGATGACGCGATCCCCAGTTCCCGCAGGGCCGATCTCACCATCCTGCTGATTTCAGCGGGGCTGCTGATCACGGCCCTGGCCATCGTGATCAATTTCTTCACCGCCCGCTCCCGCGATGCGGTCATCAATGCCACCCCGATCGTGCTGAGAAGCCCGGTCACCGGCACCCTGGAAAGCCTCAACGTGGGGACGGGGGTGGAGGTCCGCCCCGGCCAGACCCTGGCGATCATCGTCAACCCCAGGGCCTCCCGGGACACCCTCTCCGCCCTCGAGACCGAACTGGAGACGGCCCGGGGCCGCCTGCAGGAACTGCGCACCCGCCGCGACCTGCGCCAGAAGCTCGTCGAGCGGCTCAGCCAGGACGCCCGCCAGCAGCGCAACCTGGAGGTGGCCCGCGACCAGGGCGACCGCGACAGTCTCGGTTTCGCCCTGGATCGCGCCCGCAAGGAACTGGCCTTCGCCCAAAGGGAAACCCAGCGCCAGGAGGAGCTGTTCCGGGCCGGTGCCGTGGCCGCCAACGTGGTCGACCGGGCCCGCACCACCGAGCTGCAGCGGGCCCGGGAGGTGCGCGGTCTGGAGGCCCAGCTGGCCGGCCAGGCGGCGGTGCTGGAGGCCTCCCGCAACGAACTGACCCTGCGCAACAACCGCAGCAACTCCGATCCGGTGGTTCGGCTTCAGGAGGCCACCATCGCCCTGGAGAACGCCGAAGGGGATGTGCGCACCCAGGCGTTCCAGGTGAGTGGCCTGGAGCAGCAGGTGGCCGTGGCCCGGAAGGAATGGCAGGAGCGCAGCAGCGCCCGCCTGATCAGCCCCCGCAAGGCGGTGATCTGGCAGCTGGGGGCGCAGCGGGGCGACTCCGTCGATGCCATGCAGTCGGTGATCCAGATGATCGACTGCAGCCAGCGGTGGCTCACCACCACGGTGGCGGAGAACGACCTCAACCGGATCCGCCTGGGCAGCAAGGCGAAGATCGAGCTGGTGGGCAGCCGGGACAAGCTGCGCGGTGAGGTGGTGGGGATCCGCTCCGGCATCGGCCGCACCCAGCTGGGTGAGGAGGCCCCCACGCCGGTGCCGATCAACCTGGCCCGGGAAAGCGAGGTGAAGATCCGCATCCTCAACGACTTCCCGGCGCCGCCGGGGGAGTTCTGCTACGTGGGGTTCACGGCGAAGGTCAGCTTCCAGCGATGAAGTTCCTGCATGCGTTTTCGGATCCCCAGGGCCGCTCGCGGATCTCGCCCTGGGTCTGGATGGTGCTGCTGCTCTCGGCGGGGTGCCTGGTGCTGGCGGTGCTGCTGGCCAACCTGCAGGTGTCCGTGGTGGCGATCGGGCTGCTCAATCCCCTGAGCTTCCGGGTTCTGCCCGAGCTCTGGCAGGTGCGGGATGTGTGGATCGACGTGCTGCTGCCCCTGGCCCTGGCCATGGGGATCTGCCTGGGGGTGAACCTGCTGCCCCGACGTCCCTCCAGCTACCTGCTGGTGAACGTGCTGCTGTCGTTGTTCACCGTCCGCTACTTCATCTGGCGCGCCACCACCATCAACACGGCCCACCCGGTCAGCCTGTTCTTCAGCCTCGTCTTCTTCCTCTGCGAGGTCACCTACCTGCTGACATCGGCGCTGCAGTTCTACCCCTCCCTCCGCTACCGGCCCCAGCAACGACGACGCCAGGCGGACCAGTTGCTGGCCTGGGCCAAGGAGCAGCAGCCCAGTGTGGACCTCTGGATTCCCACCTACAACGAATCCGAGCGCCTGATCCGGCGCTGCGTCCTGGCCTGCCGCAACATCCAGTACGCCAACAAGACCATCTACGTGCTGGACGATGGACACCGGCCCGCCATTGCCGCCCTGGCCGCTGAGCTGGGGGTGCAGTACCTGAGCCGGCCCGACAACCTGCACCGCAAAGCCGGCAACCTCAACTACGCCCTGGCCCATTCCAAGGGGGAGCTGATCGCCGTCTTCGATTGCGATTTCATTCCCTTCAGCCGCTTCCTCGATCGCACGGTGGGTTTCTTCCAGGATCCCGAGGTGGCCCTGGTCCAGACGCCGCAGCATTACTTCAACTCCGATTTCCACAATCGCAACCTCGGGCTGGATGTGCTGGTGCCGGACGACATGGACTATTTCTTCCATTACGTCCAGGTGATCCGGGATCCCTTCAATGCCGTGGTCTGCTGCGGCACCTCCTACCTGGCCCGACGTTCGGCCCTGGAGGCCATCGGCGGTTATGTCACCCACTGCATCGTCGAAGACAGCCAGACCGGCACCCGCCTGCTCACCCGTGGCTGGCGCATGATCTACCTCGATGAGGTGCTGAGCCTGGGTGAAGTGCCCCGCACGTTCCGCGATTACCTCGAGCAGCGGCTGCGCTGGATGCAGGGCAACGTGCAGATCTTCACCTCCCCGAAGCAGCTGCCGATCTGGAAGACGCTGGATTTCTGGCAGAAGGTGTTTTATCTGAACCTCCTGCTCAGCCTGCTGACACCCCTGTTTCGCGCCGTCTACATCATTTTCCCGCTGCTGTCGATGCTGATCGGCTTCACCCTGATCGCCGCTCCGCCGGTGGAGTATCTGGCCTATGGCCTGCCCTTCGTGATCCTGCTGTATTTCCTGCCCTCCTGGCAGACCAACGGCCACTACTTCCATTTCTGGACGGAAGTCTATGAAGCCCTGTTCTGCTTCCCGGCCCTGAGGAGGCTGTCACAGATTCTGTTCCGGCCGTTCCGATCCGTGGGCAGCCTGGTGACCAACAAGGACGTCACCAGCCAGAAACAGACCCTTGATCTGCGTTTCGCCTGGCCCTTCCTCACCTATCTCGTGCTGTTCGTGGGGGTGCTGGTGTTGAACTACGGCCTGCCGCTGCTGGACATCCGCTGGTCCCGGTCCGTCTTCGAGGGGGAAGGCCTGATGGTGGGCTGGAACCTCTACAACGGCCTGCTGATGTTCATCTGTCTGCTGGCCTGCATCGACAAACCGGTGCGCCGCCAGGCCGACCGCTTCCCCCTGGAACTGGCCGCCTGCCTGGAGCTGGGGGGCAAGGATTACTGGGGCACCACCAACGACGTGTCCGAGCAGGGGGCGAGCCTGGTGCTCAACACCGCCGCCCCCACCGGCCCGGAGACGGAGGGGCTGCTGCGGGTGCCCCAGTACAAGCTGGAACTGCCGGTGCGTCTGATGCGCTCGGGCCGACGCCGCCAGCTGCCACTGCTGGGGCTCAGCTTCCAGATGCCGGCCCAGGAAACGGAGGCCGCCCTGATTCAGCTGATCTACGGGGAGAATGCCTGGTTCCAGAAGGTGACGCGGGTGGGCAGCATCGAAGCCCTGTTCCTGCTGCTGGGCAGCGTGGTGCGCGCCGAACCGATTGTGCGTCGCTCCTGACCCCCGACCCGTCAACCCGCGTCGATCCAGCCGCGGATACATCTTGATTCGGGGCTTCAGCCCCAGAATGGCCGGATGTCAGCCGATCCCGTGGCCGTCGCCCCTTCCTTGGACCACGACATCAGCCTCGATCCGCCCGCGCGTCCCCCCGGACCGCCGCTGGTGGTGCGGGCCGAACCGCTGCCCGAGATCCCCGGGGAGCTGAGGCGCCAGCTGGCCCGCCACCAACTGTTGATTCCCCTGCTGCGCCAGTCGGTGATCGCCACGGCGGTGGCCGCGGTGACCCTGACGGAGGAGGAGCGGCAGAAGGCCCAGCAGGAGTGGGGCGCGAGCCACGGCCTCCGCTCCGCCGACGACCTGCGGGCCCACCTGCAGCGCCACGAGCTGACGGAGGCCGACGTGCTCTGGCAGGCGGAGCTGCCGGCCAGGATCGAGCGCCATTGCCAGGAGCATTTCCTGCACCGGGCCGAGCAGCGTTACCTGGCCCGCAAGAACCAGCTCGACCAGGTGATCTACAGCCTGCTGCGGGTGGAGGACGGGGCCCTGGCCCGGGAGCTCTACCTGCGCATCGCCGAGGGCGAAGCCGATTTCGCCGAGCTGGCGGCCACCTACGCCAAGGGGCCCGAGCGCTCCACCCGGGGGGTGGTGGGTCCGGTGCCGCTGCTGCAGGCCCATCCCTCCCTGGCCGAACTGCTGCGCACCAGCCGCCCGGGCCAGCTGCACCCGCCCCTGCGCATCGACCGCTGGTGGCTGGTGGTGCGGCTGGAGACGCTGCGCTCCGCCAGCTTCGACGACGCCATGCAGAAACGGATGGCGCGGGAGCTGTTCGAGGAATGGGTGGATCAGGAAGTGGCCCTGCGGCTGCGTTCGGGGCAGGGGCAATGACCTCCACCGTTCCAGGGCGCACCGACTGGCTCACCCTGCCGCCCTTCGACGGCCTCTCCGCCGCCGGCCGGGAGCGACTGCTGGCGGAGGCCCGGCCGTGCCGTTTCCGCATCGGCGAAGACCTGAGCAACGCCGGCAGCATCGGCGACCGGGTGCTGGTGATCCTCGAGGGGGAGGCCCGCCTGCTGGCGGAACGGGACGGCCGGCCCTTCACCCTGGAGCGTCTCGGACCCGGCGCTGTCGTGGGTCTGGTGTCGCTGCTGCGGGCGGAGGGCATCGAGCCGGTGAGCGCCGCCTCCGACCTGCTGGCGACGGCGATCCCGGACACGGTGATGCTCGAGCTGCTGCTGGCCGAAAACGGGCTGCGCCAGTGGTGTGGCCGCCACCTGTGGACGGCCGAGCTGCATCAGCTGCTGCTGCAGCGGGAGGGGGCCGCCGCGGGCCGCTTCGAGCCGTCCCTCTGGCGGGAGAAGCTCGAACGCCTGGGCCCGCGGGCACGGGCGGTGCTGCCGCAGGCCGATGGGGCCGTTGCCCTGTCGGAGGGGGAGGAACTGCTGCTGGCCAGCGCCAATGTTCCCGGCCTGGCGATCGGCTCGGTGCTCAACCCGGCGGAACCCCTGCCCCAGCCCCGTCCCCCCCTGCCACTGCGCCTGGTGGCCCTCACCGAGGCGGCTCCCGCCGCCGAAGAGCGGGTCGCCACCAGTGGCGCCACCGCTGCCACCGACGGCGCGGCCGGCCCGCTGGCGTCCGAAGCCGGCCCGGCCGGCAGCCTCCAGATCAGCAGCCTCGATCTGGGCCAGGACCGCAGCGACCGGGGCCTCACCCTGGTGCGGGGCAACGGCCCGCTGGAGGAGACCCTGGCCTGCTTCCAGATGCTGGGCAAGCTGCTGGAGCTGCCCTACCGCCGCGACGCGGTGGACAAGATCCTGCGCGACAAGATGCGCCGCGGCCAGCCGCCGGATCTGCAGCTCTGCGGCCAGATCGCCGCCATGCTCGGCCTGCTGGTCACCGGCGCCAAGGTGCCGGCGGCGTCGGCCACCCGGCTGATCACCCCCTGCCTGGTGCCGTGGAAGGAGGGCTTCGCCATCGCCACCGCCAGCAACGCCGCCGGCCTGCGGCTGGCCTCGCCGGCGGAGGGCTGGGTGCAGCTGAGCCCCGCCCAGATCGCCGAGCAGTACCCGGAGGGGCTGGAGCTGCTGCTGCTGGAGCGCAGCATCGACACCCCGGAGCAGACCTTCGGTCCAGGCTGGTTCTGGCCGGCCCTGAAGCGCTACCGGGGCATGTTGCTCCAGGTGCTGCTGGCCTCCTTCGTGGTCCAGCTGTTCAGCCTGGCCAACCCCCTGCTGATCCAGGTGATCATTGACAAGGTGATCTCCCAGCGCAGCCTCGACACGCTGCAGATCCTGGGCATGGCCCTGGTGGTGGTCACCCTGATGGAGGGGGTGATCGGCTCGCTGCGCACCTTCCTGTTCACCGACACCACCAACCGCATCGACCTGCGCCTGGGCGCCGAGGTGATCGACCACCTGCTGCGGCTGCCGCTCGGCTATTTCGACAAGCGCCCCGTCGGCGAGCTGGGCACCCGCATCGCCGAGCTGGAGAAGATCCGCAACTTCCTCACGGGCCAGGCCCTGATCACCCTGCTGGATGCGGCCTTCTCGGTGATCTACATCATCGTGATGGCGATCTACAGCTGGCTGCTGACGATCATCGCCCTGGCGGTGCTGCCGATCCAGGTGGGCCTCACCCTGCTGGGGGCCCCCCTGTTCCGGCGCCAGTACCGCCAGGCGGCCGAGGAGAACGCCCGCACCCAGAGCCACCTGGTGGAGGTGCTCACCGGCATCCAGACGGTGAAGGCCCAGAACGTGGAGATGGTGAGCCGTTGGAAGTGGCAGGAGATGTACGCCAAATACATCTCCCGCACCTTCGAGAAGACGATCACCGGCACCTTCCTCAACGAGACCAGCTCGGTGCTCCAGAAGCTCTCCCAGCTGCTGGTGCTCTGGGTGGGGGCCACCCTGGTGCTCAAGGGGGAGCTGACCCTGGGCCAGCTGATCGCCTTCCGGATCATCAGCGGCTATGTCACCCAGCCCCTGCTGCGGCTCTCCTCCATCTGGCAGAACATCCAGGAGCTGCGCGTCTCGTTCGAGCGCCTGGCCGACGTGGTCGACACCCCGGAGGAATCCAGCGAAGCCGACCGCGGCCACATCCCCCTGCCACCGGTGAAGGGCGACGTGGTGTTCGAGACCATCAGCTTCCGCTTCAACCCGGGCGGGCCGGAGGTGCTCAGCAACGTCAGTCTCCATGTGCCCCCCGGCACCTTCACCGGGGTCGTGGGCCAGAGCGGCAGCGGCAAGAGCACCCTGATGAAGCTGCTGCCGCGGCTCTACGCCCCCAGCAAGGGCCGCATCCTCGTCGACGGCTATGACATCGACAAGGTGGAGCTCTACTCCCTGCGGCGCCAGGTGGGCATCGTGCCCCAGGATCCCCTGCTCTTCTCCGGCACCATCAGCGAGAACATCGCCCTCACCAACCCGGAGGCCTCCAGCGACGCCATCGTCGAGGCTGCCCGCATCGCCGGCGCCCATGACTTCATCATGGAGCTCTCCGCCGGCTACAGCACCCCGCTGGGGGAGCGGGGCGCCTCCCTCTCCGGCGGCCAGCGCCAGCGCATCGCCATCGCCCGCACGTTGCTGAGCCAGCCCCAGCTGCTGGTGATGGACGAGGCCACCAGCGCCCTCGACTACGACACCGAACGCCAGGTGTGCGACAACCTGCGGGAGGCGATGAGCCAGAGCACCGTGTTCTTCATCACCCACCGCCTGTCCACCATCCGCCGCGCCGACCTGATCGTGATGATGCACCAGGGCGCCATCGTCGAGACCGGCACCCATGACGAACTGATGGCCCTCAAGGGGCGCTATTTCGCGCTGTATCGCCAGCAGGAGGCGGGCTGATGGCACGTCCCACCCTGCCCACCCCTGCCGACCTGCTGCGCCGCGCCCAGAACGGCCTCGAGCGCAGCATCCACACCGACAGCGACGATGTGGTGCTGCAGCAGTCCCGCTTCTGGGCCCGCTCGATCACCTGGACGCTGATGGGGGTCACCCTGTTCGGCCTCGGTTGGCTGGCCTTCGCCCAGACCGAGGAGATCGTGACCGCCCCGGGCAAGCTCGAACCCATCGGCGCCGTGAAGGACATCCAGATGCCGGTCGGCGGCGTGGTGGACGAGGTGTTGGTGAAGGAGGGCGAGCGGGTGGAGAAGGGCCAGGTGCTGCTGCGCCTCGACACCGAGGCCACCCGCGACCGCCAGGGGAGCCTGCTGCAGACGATCCGGTACAAGCAGCAGCAGCTGCGGCTCAAGCAGGTGGAGCTCGACCGCTACCTGCAGTTCAACGACACCGAACAACGGGTGCTGCGCCAGAGCCTCACCCTGGAGAAGGACGTGCTCGGCCGGCTCGAGACCCTCAACAAGGAGGGCGCCACCGCCGAACTCCAGTACCTCTCCCAGCGCAACAAGGTGCAGGAGGTGCAGGGCAAGCTGGAGGAAACCCAGGTCGACCGGCTGCGCCAGAAGGCGATCCTGCAGCAGGGCGTCCGCGAGATCCAGAGTGAGCTGGCCGATCTGCGCAGCAAGCTGACCGAGCTCAACGTCAACATCCGCTACCAGGAGATCCGGGCGCCGGAGGCGGGGGTGGTGTTCGAGCTCAAGTCCCGCTCCCGCGGCTTCGTCGCCCAGACCAGCGAACCGGTGATGAAGGTGGTGCCCTTCGACAAGCTGGAGGCGCGGGTGGAGGTGCCCAGCCGGGAGATCGGTTTCGTTTCGGTGGGCAAGGCCGCCGACATCAGCATCGATTCGTTCCCGGCCACCGATTTCGGCGTGCTGCAGGGCACGGTGCGGCGGATCGGCTCCGATGCCCTGCCGCCGGATCAGATCGACAACTTCTACCGCTTTCCGGTGGACATCCGGCTCAACTCCCAGCAGCTGAAGCTCAAGAGTGGCAAGGTGCTGCCGCTGCAGGTGGGCATGTCCCTCACCGCCAACGTCAAGCTGCGCAAGGTCACCTACCTGCAGCTGCTGCTCAGCGACTTCAAGGACAAGGCTGACGCTCTGCGGCAGATCTGAGCCGCTCCATGGCGATGGTGTGGTCGGGGATGATGCGGGTGCGCAGCCCCACCAAGGGCTCCAGCCACGGCAGCAGCAGGCCGTCGAGGCCCCGGTTCACCAGGGCGCCGGCCACCCGGAAGGCCCGCCGCCAGCGGGCGTCAGGGGCGATCAGATGCAGGGCCCGCTCATGCACGGGGCCGTCGATGCAGACCAGCCAGGCCGGATCCATCCCCGCCCGGCCCATGGCCACCTGGAAGCTGCGGCGGCTGTGGAAGCTGATGTGCTGGCCGTTGCCGAAGGCGTAGTACCACCAGTCCGGCCCGGGGATCTCACCCTCCTGGCGCATCAGGGTGGAGAAGACGAACAGGGGCGTGGCCCCCACCTCGTCGCGCAGGAAGTCGGGGGTGGAGGGCACATGCTCGATCACCTCAAAGGCGGTCTTGCAGCCGATCGCCCCATCGCCGGGAGGGCCGCAGAAAGGACGGATCAGCTCCATGGCCGCGTAGGCGTCGGTGCCGTGGAAATCGAAGCCGTGGTCGCGCAGCAGTCGCGGCAGCATGCCCAGGCCGGTGCCCAGGTCGCAGCCCGGCTCGCTGGGGCCGAAGCGGCCCAGCCGGCCGATCACCAGCAGCAGTCGCAGCAGGCGGGAGGCATGCAGGTTGCGGTCGACGTAGCCGGTGTCGCCGTAGAAGGACTCCTCGTAGGCCACATCCAGCCAGGTGGGCTCGGCCAGGAACAGGAAGTCGCAGTCGCTGCAGTGGGCGAGTTCCGCCGCCACCCGGGCCTTGCTCACCCGCACCCGGCGCACCGGGGTGAGGCGATCGCCGCCGCAGTTAGGGCAGGCGCCGGGGCGTGGGGGAATCTCGGCCGTCACCATCGCTGGCCTGCATCGCAACGTGGGAGGCTACCCCGCGTTCCTCCAGGGCCAGACGCACCTGGCGGCCCACCAGCAGCACCGCCACCAGGGTGGCCGCCACCCCCACCAGCCGCAGGACCCAGGTGGCCCCATCGGCCGGGCCCGCCAGCAGCGCCGAAAAGTGGCGCGGATCACCGGCCGCCGCCCCCAGGGCGCAGAACAGCACGGTGCCCGGGAGGATGCCGATCAGGCCGATCGCATAGTCCCGCTGGCTCACCTCGCTGAGGCCGTAGGCGAGGTTGAGCAGGCTGAAGGGGAAGGCCGGCGACAGGCGGGTGAGCAGCACCAGCACCGGGCCCTGGCGGCATACGGCCCGCTCCACCGCCTGCAGCCGCGGCGCTCCGGCCAGACGGCGGCGGGCCCAGCCCCGCCAGCGGCCGCGCCCCAGCAGGAACACCGTCTGGGCCCCCAGGCAGGCGCCGGCGAACACCAGCACGCTGCCCCCCACGGGGCCATAGAGCACCCCGGCCAGCATCGAGGCCCAGACCCCCGGCAGCAGCAGGGTGACCCAGAGCGCATAGAGGGGCACGAAGGCCACGGCCCCGAGCGGGGAACGGAGCCAGGGCAGCAGCTGATCCGACAACCAGAGCGGGTCCATGGGGCCACGGTATCGACCCTGCCTAGGCTTGGGTTCTCTGCCCGTGTCGCCATGGCTGACCCGTCGGAGCTGGCCCAGCAGGTGGCCCGGGGGGCCCTGTTCCGGGGGCGCCACAGCGTCGCCGACCCGGGCGAGCCCCTCGAGGCGGCCGTGGGCGGCACGGTGCTGGCGGCAGGCGGCGGCAGCACCGTGGGCTGGCAGCTCTGCCGCAGCAGCGAGGAACTGGTCCGTTCGCTGCACAACGGCAGCGCCCTCGGGGTGGGCCTGGGGCCCCTGAGCCTGCTGCGGGCCAAGCGGACGTTCCGCGACTCCCTGAAGACCACCGCCTTCAGCCTGTCGCTGGTGGTGTGGGCCCGGCAGGTGAGCGCGGCGCTGGAGGTGGACCAGACCCGGCTGCTGGAGGGGGTGGCGGTGCCGGCCGATGCCGGCGAACTCGAGGCCTTCGTGGCCCTGCACGGCGATGGCTTCGTGGCGGCGGCGGAGGTGGGTGGGGAGTGCCATGGGGTGTTCACCTTCTACGCCCAGTCGCAGGAGCAGGCCCACCTGGTGGAGCGGCAGATCGGCGCCGACCTGGGCCTCGGCGGCGTGAGCCTGAACCCCGCCCTGGTGGAGACCGTCACGTCGGTCGCCCGCAGCGCCGCAGTGAATCTCGGCTTCCGGATGCATGTGATGGGCACCAGGGTCCAGCCGCCGGCGGACGCCGCCTCCCTGATCCCCTTCGCCCACGACTTCGCCCGGCTGCCGCTGGACCAGCCGGCGCTGATCGGGATGCGGACCCGGGGCTACGAGACGGTGCCGGCCATCGGCGCCGCCTTCGAGGCGGTGGCCGCCAACCGGCGGCTGTTCAGCGGCGACGGCTCGGGCGCCGGCCTGCTGGAGAAGCGCGAGCAGGTGGTGGGACTGCTCCGCCAGATGGACTGGGTGGCCGAAACGTACCGGCTCTATGGCGTCACGCCGGACCCGACGCTGGCCGACCGGCGCGCCACCGCCGCCGCCGATCGCCGCGCCCTCGACGCCTGCCGGGCCGCCTACCGGGCC
>NZ_JAGQBM010000115.1:0-5024 GCF_024345635.1 Cyanobium sp. Lug-B | reverse complement strand
CACTCCCCCTTCCCACCGCCAGCCACCTGCCACGGCCGGTACCGCTGGAACTCCACCAGCGCACCCTGCCGCGGCAGCGCCGCCGCCACCTGCGCCGTGCTCACCGCCTCGATCCGCAGGCTCGGCAGCGACCGGTACAGATCACCCTCCAGTTGCAGACGCTGCTTCTGCAGCTCCGGCCGCCGCTCCGCCGGCAGGCTCACCGACGCCAGCTGCCGATCGATCCCAGCGATCCGCTGCGCCAGCTCACGCGTCTGTGGCCCACTCCCCGCCAGCCGCTGTTGCCGCTGCTCGATCTCCGCCAGCAGACCCTGGCGGTTCAGCCGCGTCTGCAGCGCCAGTTCCCTGGCACCGGGGTCCACATCCAGCAGCGCAAAAATCGTCGCCGGTGCATCGCTCTGCTCCGCCAGCAGACCCGCCCGCAGTTCGCGCGGCTGCAGCGGCAGCTCCCGCACCAGCCAGTTCCCCTGCGTTCGCGACACGCGGCTCAGCAGTGCACGGGCTGAGGCGTAGTCCTTCTGGTCAAAGAGAAAAAAAGCCAGATTGTTCAGACTCTGGGCCGTAGAGGGGTGCTCCTGTCCCTGCACCTTTTCGCGAATCGCTAGTGCACGCCTGTATAGCGGTTCAGCCTCCCCATAGCGACCCTGCTTGGCATACAGCAAGGCCAGGTTGCTGAGGCTGGTGGCCGTCTCATGGTGCTCCAGGCCCATCACCTTCTCGCTGATTGCCAGATCACGCTTGGAGAGCGGTTCGGCCTCCCTATACCGTCCCTGTTTGGCATACAGCAAAGCCAAGTTGTTGAGGGAGGTGCCCGTATCCCGATGCTCCGGGCCCTGCACCTTCTCGCGAATCGCCAATGCGCGCTTGGTAAGCGATTCGGCCTCCCCATAGCGGCCCTGGGCTCGATAGACTTCCGCCAAGTTACTCAAGCTTGTGGCCGTAAATGGGTGCTCCGGGCCCAGCGCCTTCTCGTTGATTACTAGGGCTCGTTTGTGAAGCGGTTCAGCCTCCCCAAAGCGGCCTTGAGCTCGATAAAGCTCCGCCAAGTTGTTGAGGCTGGTGGCCATCGCAGGGTGCTCTGAGTCAAGCACCTTCTCGCGGATCGCCAGAGCACGCCTAAAGAGCGGTTCGGCCTCCCCATAGCGGCCTTCGGCCCGATAGAGATCTGCTAAGTTGGCAAGACTGGTGGCCGTATCCGGATGCACTGGGCCCAGCAACTTCTCGCTGATTGCCAGATCACGCTTAGAGAGCGGTTCGGCTTCTCTATAGCGACCCTGGATGGAATAAATCAAGGCTAGATTGTTAAGACTACTGGCCGTATCTGGGTGCTCCGGTCCCAGCACCTTCTCGCAGATCGCCAGAGCACGTTTGTACAGTGGTTCAGCCTCAGAATAGCGGCCCTGGACGCGATAAAGCTCCGCCAGATGGCTTAGGCTGGCCGCTGTAAAGGGGTGCTCCGGACCCTGCACCTTCTCGCGGATTGCCAGGGCTCGCTTGTAATATGGTTCAGCCTCCCCATAGCGGCCCTGGACTTGATAAAGCGCCGCTAGATTATTTAGACTGGTGGCCGTTTCAGGATGTTCCGGACCCAGCACTTTCTCGCGAATCGCCAGCTCGCGTTTGTAGAGCGGTTCAGCCTCCCGATAGCGGCCCTGGTTCGCATAAAGAAAAGCTAGATTGTTGAGGCTGTTGGCCGTCTCTGGGTGCTCCGGCCCCAGTGTCCGCTCACACCAGGCCAACACTTTCTGCCGCAGTTCGGCCGCCTCCCCATAAGCCCCCTTAGCCTCCAGCTCATTAGCTTGCTTGATCCAGGACTGGACCTCGGCGACCTCCTTGGGTGCCGGCTCTATTTGCGAAACATTGACAGCAGAAGCATGCCGATCCTGCAAGGGAAAGCTCCGGCCTATCACCACTGCGGCAGCTGGTGACGCAAATGCCAGAACACTGGCCAACAGCAGTGTTTCTGCAGGCCTACGCCCAAGCCCTGCTGAACAGTCCATGCTACGCAGATCATGACGGAGCAATCACAGCCTACTGGCACTTCGAACGCCCATTCATACCTCCTGCACCTTCCCCCCCAGAGCCCAGCCGCTCGATCGGTCGCCCGTCCCCCGTCAGTTGGAACGCTCCCCACACGTACGCATCCCGAGACCGTGGACCCACATGGCAGCGGAAGATCGCCTGGGTCGCGCAGCGACTTCGCCCTCCCTTCTCGTTGCTGCAGACGCCCGTATTACACCGCGATGAAGGCGACCGTCGCGGCGTCATCCACCTTCTTCAGGCTCAGCGGCGTCCCTCGGCACCCCCCGCCGCGATGGAATCAACGCGAAGGCCTTCACCAGCCGCTGCCGCGAACACTGCGCTACCTGCTGGTCAATGCCGAGAGCCTCATCCGCGGCGTCCTCTATGAGTACGACACGATCAACGAGCTACAGGGAGGCAGCGGCGACTTCTCCACCGAGGCGGAGTACCTCCAACATGCGGGCCAAGTTAAAGCCACACTGAACTCCATGGCGAATCTGCTGCAGATGCTGGTGGAGCGCATTGCCGGCCAAGTTCCTGGTGGTACGCTCGGTGAGTTACAGCGTTACCTCATCACTGATCAGTCACCAGCTGGATCGATCGGTACGAAACCCTGCTGTATTGGGCCCCAGAAGTGAGGGTAAACGCAAATCAACCTGAGGAATCTGCTGGAGCCTAATCACCCTGGATCGCTTGGCGCGGAGTTTGTCGTGCATGACGCTGATGCAGCACCTGCAACAGGCCAAAGCCGAAGCCGCCCTGGCCAAGACCCTGACCAAGTTGCATCGTTAGATGCTGCTGGTGATCGACGACATCGGCAAAGTACGTAAGCATGACACCGGGACTTCGGTGCTGCTCGAGCTGGCTACATACCCCTACTTCCGGAAGATCCTGCTGGTGAAGACTAGCCAACCCTTCAGAGACTGGAAGAATCTAATCCCCACCATCAGCATGACCGTTGGACAGTAGGTCAGCTGGTTGGCAACTGCACGATCATCCAGATCATCGACGAGATGCACCGACTCGTGCCCGCACGAGGCTGAGCACCACCCCAGGCCGGTCGATTGTCAATGATCCTGCCTACCGACCAGGCATATCTTAAACAGACTAACTCTTTTGTGAGGCACCGCTGCCGCCGACGAAGTTAGCATCACTAAAGCTGTCTAAAAAAATGGGGAGGCACCCACGAGACTGTCGCCTCAACGATCTCACTCAGACAGGCGGAAAATTCCTGGTTAACACCAACGGTCGGCTTTTCAGATCACGGACGAGGAAGCTGAAGTTGCAAGCATAGTGTGGAACAGTCTATGCAGGGATGGCATCCTGTCGTTTCCGAGAAGTATCGAGCCAGATTATGCACAATCATTGAAGATACTTCAGAATACGCCGTTATTTCGAAATCCAGTGCGTGTCGCGGGCCCAGGCGTTCCAGGATCTCAGTCTCTCGCCCACTGGCCTATGGCGGCTAAGGCGTGATGGCTTCATCATTGGCAGTGTCTGCTGCTATCGCCTCGAACGTTGCCGCAGATCACTGCTGATTCACAGCATCCATGCCAGCTGGCTGCGAATCAAGGTGTCTTTAGGTCGTTGACAGGGGGATGATTTCGCAGTTCCAGGTGTCGGAAGTCATGGACTTAATCAGCACCAGTATATGTGTCGTACGTCGGGCCTTGGCACAATCTGTGCTACCACACCGCTACGAGAGAAAGCCATGGTCCGCTTCGTAGCGCTCGCTGTTGCAGGTGGACATCCAAACGACTGGTAACATTAGCTACGTCACGCTGCGGACATGAGTTACATTATTCAGAAAAGCTGGCAGAAGGCCAGCCACTCCAAATTCTCGGGGCATGACATGACCCCAGGAGTTAGAGGATGGCAGAGTTGTTGAGATGAGTTTACTCCAGCTAGAATGAAGCAATTGCTAGTAAAGTTGAGTATATGTTTAAACTGCGCTCGCGCCGTTAGTACAATGACTCACATAATGGCTCGCATATGTCGCCTCGGCCCCTCTATTGCGGCAACGATCGGGCTACAGTCAACATTTCTCCCAGCCGCAGCCCAGCAGTGCACGCCAGCGGGATGGTGCACTGTCATTGGAGTTGATGGATACACCATAGAATATACAGTTCTGGGCCGATCGGGTGGATATGTTCATACGGAAACCCAAAGTGTCACGGCATCTGGAGAAAGAGGCATTTCTCGTAGGCGGGTAATCGATTGCGTTAACTGGACAAGTAAGTTTGAAGCAGAAGACTCATTCTCCCTAATTTCGCCAGGGTCAGTTCCCGACCTCGTTGCTCGTGATCTTTGCCGTTGACTTCCTAGAAGTTCACCCTCGGATCAGCAGAAGCTGGTGTAAATAATGAAGCGTTTCATTACGCCAGAAGCTACCCATCTAAGACCATACGCTTACTCACTAGGCCGCAGGCGCTAACGCAACCCGAGACTCACACCTGTGTGGAGCCGCCATAGGCCGTCTGGATCCAGATGCCGGCGGGCAAGGGTCGATGCTGGGGAAGGGGAAAAGAGGCGGTGAAGCAGTCAGCGTTCCAGCTCTGACACAGTTGATTGCCGGTGAGCTGAACGGCCACCGCGAAATTCTCCAGATCGGCCTTGGCGGCCCTAGAGGGGGATCACCGAAGGAGGCTGCCGAAGCCGGGGCAGCAGTCGCCCCTGCGATCGCTCGTTCACATATCGGCAAGAAATCCAGCGCAGGGAAACCGTAACAACCGCCACCAATTTGCCCCCGCTCTCTAACTCTCAAAGCCTTCTGTTCCCCTTTCCAGAGCCCAGCCGCTCAATCGGACGCCAGTCCCCCGTAAGCTGGAACGCTCCCCACACATACGCATCCCGGTACAGCGGATCCGCATGCCGACGGAAGTCCGCCTGCGTCGCGCGCAGCGCCTCCGCCCTTCCTTCTCCCTGCCGCAGACGCCCGTAATACGCCGCCATGAACGCCGCCGTCGCCGCGTCATCCACCTTCCACAGGCTCAGCAGCGTCG
>NZ_JAGQBM010000114.1:0-5029 GCF_024345635.1 Cyanobium sp. Lug-B | reverse complement strand
CCCTGGACGCGGCGGCCATCCGCGCCGGCCTGGCGGCGGCCCGCTGGCCCGGTCGGCTGGAGCGGCACCGCTGGCGGGGCCGCGAGCTCCTGATCGACGGGGCCCACAATCCACCGGCGGCGGCCACCCTGCGCCGCGAACTCGACCGGCTCGACGGGGGTGCCCAGGGGGGCGTTGAGGGGATCCGGCCGCGCCGCTGGCTGCTGGGCATCCAGCGCCACAAGGAGGGGGCGGTGATGCTGGAGCAGTTGCTGCGCCCCGGCGATCGGGCGGCGGTGGTGGCGGTGCCGGAGCACGCCAGCTGGACGCTGGAGGAACTGGCGGCCGCCTGTCCGGGGAAGGCCGACCAGCTCGAGCCGGCCGGCAGCCTGGTCGCCGGACTGGACAGCCTGCTGCCAGGCGGGCCGCTGCCGGTGGTGGCCGGCTCCCTGTTCCTGCTGGGGGCCGTGCTGCCCCTGTTCGACGCCCCCGAGGCTGACGAAGTCCCCGGGTCGGGCCAGCCTGGAGGGGTCCCCGGCAGCCCCGGCCCATGACGACGGCCCCCGCCTCCGATGCCCCCCGGCCCGCGGGCAGCCCCCGCCGGCCGTCCCTGCACCTGGCCGGCGCGCTGCTCGGCCTGCTGCTGGGCCTGCTGCTGCTGGCTCCCTCCGGCGCCCTCGCCGACTTCCAGGACCGGGTCGACTACACCCTCACCAACCAGAGCGGCAAGGACTTCAGCGGCCAGCAGCTGGCCGGCAGCTCCTTCGCCGGGGCCACGGGCCGCCAGGCCCGCTTCCGGGACGCGGATCTGCACGGCGCGATCCTCACCCAGGCCGCCTTTCCGGAGGCTGACTTCCATGGCGCCGATCTCAGCGACGCCCTGATGGACAAGGTGGACATGAGCGGCACCGACCTGACCGGGGCAGTGCTGCGCGGAGCGATCGCCTCCGGCAGCAACTTCACCGGCGCCACGGTCACCGATGCGGACTTCACCGATGCCCTGCTCGACCGGGTGGACCAGCGCAACCTCTGCCGCGAGGCCCGGGGCACCAACCCGGTGACTGGCGCCGACACCCGCCTGAGCCTCGACTGCCGCTGATCGCACAGGGCGTTCCCTAGCCCATCCAGCCCCGCAGCTTGCCCGGGTTCATCAGTCCGGCGGGGTCGAAGGCGGCCTTCGCCGCCACCTGATCGGCATCCACCACCCCCAGACCACCGTCCTCGACGGTGATCACGTGGGGATCGAAGGGCACCGCCCCCAGCGCGCGGCACTGGGCGACCAGGTCGGCCAGGGCCTCGGGCCCTTGCCAGCGCACCAGGGGCAGGGCCGTCAGCCGGGGCGCCCCCAGGTGGCGCACCGCCTCCAGGTGCCAGAGCACGTCGGTGCCCCAGCGCCCGCGCACCGCCTCCAGCAGGGGCGCCTCCGGCCGGGGCAGCAGCAGCTGCAGGTAGGTCCAGTCGGGGGCCTGGGCCCGCCAGTGCAGGGTGGTGTGGTTCCAGGTGAGTTCCCCCAGGGGCAGGCCCCGCCCCCGACCCGGCTCCGGCCGTCGGCCCTGCCAGAGGATCCGGCCGCCCCGGGTCGCCAGCCAGCCCGGCAGGGCCTCGAGGCTGTCGGGGGCGGCATGCAGCAGCAGCCGGTGCTCGCCGGCACTGGCGGCGGGGCAGCCGGCCGGCCAGGGCATGGCCGCCGCCACCGGGGCCTCCAGCAGGCAGAGGGCGTTGAGCAGCAGGGCGGTGGTGGGCAGAAGCCGGGAGGCCTCCAGGGCCTCCTCCCAGCGGGCGAACCCCACCACCAGCGGCTCCCAGGCCACCGCTTCGGTGGTGGCCATCCGCAGGGCGGTGATGATGCCGTTGGTGCCGTAGGCGTGGTTGAGGGCGGCGCTGGCGGCGGCGTCGAGACGCAGCAGGCGCGGCTCGGCCTCCAGCGTCACCGCCTCCAGCCCCAGCAGGTGGCCCGGATCGCGCAGGAATCCCCAGCGCAGGGACCCCAGGCCGCCCGATCCGCCGGCGATGAAGCCCCCGAGGGTGGCGCTGCGGTAGGTGCTGGGCGCCAGCCGCAGGGCCCGGCCGTGGGCCACCAGCTGACCATCGAGGTGGGCCAGGATGCAGCCCGACTCCGCCTCGATCACGCCGCTGTCCGGGTCCAGCGACCGCAGCCGGTTCAGACCGCCCATGTCGAGCACCAGGCCCCCGGCCAGGGGCACGCACTGGCCGTAGTTGCCGGTGCCGGCGCCCCGCAGGGTCAGCGGCACCCGGTGGCGGGCGCAGGCCCCGGCCACGGCCATCACCTGCTCCACGCGCTCCACCTTCACCGCCAGCTGGGCACGGCGGCCCTTGAGCAGCGGCTCCAGGACGGGGGAGTAGTCGTGGAAGTCGGCCGAGAGCCGGCCCAGCTCCGCCGGGGTGAGGATCGGCGTCAACCCCAGGCCGCTGGCGGCGAGCTCGGCGGCCAGGGCCTGGATCCGTGCCGGATCGGGCGCTGCGGGGAGCGGGCCCGGGAAGGCGGTGTCAGGCATGGCAGGCGGCCAGGGGTGGGGAGGGGTCTTCGCAGGGGGGCGGCTCCAGCCAGCGGCCGGCCCGCAGCACCCGCCGTCGGGGGGGGCGGGCCAGCAGCTCGGCCCAGGAGGTGGCCCCCAGCACGACCAGATCGGCCGGAGCCCCCTCCCGCAGCACCCCGTCCCACTCCAGGCCCAGCAGCTGGGCCGCAGCGGTGCTGAAGGGGCTCAGCCCCAGGCGACGCCAGGGCATCAGGTGGCTGGCGGCCAGGCTGAAGCGCAGTAGGGCGATGGGATCGAAATCCCCCCCGGGAAACCAGGGATCCTGGACATTGTCGGCCCCCACGGCCACGGTCACGCCGGCCTCCTGCAGCTGGCGGATCGGGGCCTGGGGCCGCAGGGACGGGGTGCGGCGCTGGTGCTTGGCCAGCAGCCAGAGATTGGTGCTGGGCAGGGCCACCACCCCCACCGCCGCGGCCGCCATCGCCTCCGCCAGGCGGCGGCAGGGCCGGTCGGCCAGCAGCCCCATGCTGCTGGCGTGGCTGCAGGTGAGCGGCACCACGATGCGGTGCCGCAGCAACAGCTCGCTCACCAGGGCCACGCCCCGGCCGTGGTCGTCGGCGCTCTCGTCGACGTGCAGATCCACCCCGCAGCCGAGGCGCTCCGCCAGCCGCAGCAGGGCCAGCAGGCCGGCCCGGTCGGCCGGTGTGGAGCGGAAGGGGGCACCGAGCACCCCCCCCAGCAGGCCGCCGCGGGCGGCGACCCAGGCGGCGAACGCCTCCCCATCGGCCGTGCGCCAGTGGCCCACCGGCACCAGGGCCACCAGCTGCAGTTCCACCCGGCCGCGCCAGCGGTCGCGCAGCTCCAGCAGCACCTCCCAGCTGGGGGTGGCCCAGGGGCCGAGGCTGTCGATGTGGCTGCGGATCGCCCGCAGGCCGTAGCGCCAGGCCTGATCCAGGGCCCGCTCCCCCCGCCGCCGCACCGCCTCGGCCTGCCGGACGGCCGCCTCCCGGCCGTTCGCCGCCATGGCACCCGCCATGGTGCCGTCTGGGTTGGGGAACGCCTCAGCGCTGAAGGCCTTGTCGAGGTGGGCATGGGGCTCCACCAGCGGCGTGAGCGCCAGGGGGGCCGCCGCGCCGCCCTCCCCATCGCCACCGCAGCCGGTGGCCAGCCCGTGGATGGCCCGGATCCGGCCCTCGCCATGCTCCAGCCGCACCGTCACCAGCCCCTGGTCGTCCGCGGCCGGCAGGGGGGCACAGGGGTCGAGCAGGAGCCTGGGGATCCGCATGGGCGGCAGCTGGCCGGGCGGAAGGGGCGGGCGGCCGGGCGGCGGCGCCCCGGTCACGGCATCGGACTCCCCGGCGCGCTCTCACCGGCGCTGAGGAGCACGAAATGCCCAGCCATCGCCAGGGTGACGGCGTCGTACCGGGGGATGCTCCAGTTGGGCAGCACCTTCTCACCCCCCAGCCGGGTGCCGTAGATGCTCAGCAGACCGAAGTTGTAACGGCGTGAGTGCTCCCGGGCCAGGCGGCCCAGCACCTTCCGCTGGGAGCGCACCAGCTCCGGACAGTTCTGGATCAGCAACCGGGCCAGCAGCGGCAGCCCCTCGTTGCGGCACAGCTCCTCGCTGGCCAGTTCGGTGAGCTTCTCGGCGGCGAAGTCCTCGAAGGCCGCCGGGCCGGGGTTGGTGACGGCAAGGCCGATCAGGCCCCCCGCGACGGCGGTGAGGCCCAGGAGGCCGGAAACGGTGCGGGTGGCGGTGGTCGGCGGTGGCAAGAGGGGGGGGCCGGCAGGCTCGCTTGATACATTGGCAAAGACCGCGGCGGGCGTCGCCAAGTGGTTAAGGCAGTGGCTTGTGGCGCCACCATTCGGGGGTTCGAGTCCCCTCGCTCGCCCTTCAGGCCCGGCGCTACGGCGTCGGGCTTCTTTCTTGGCTGAACAGCAGCTCCAGCAGGGCCTCGCCACCCTGCCGCACCGGATCGAGGCAGGGGAGTCCCGTCTCCCTGGCGGTGGCCGCCAGCGCCGCCGCCGCCGAGGGCCCGTCCAGGTGGGCGGTGTTCAGGGCGATGGCCGCCACCCTGGGGGGTGGAGCGGATCCCGCCGGACGGCCCAGGGCCGCCAGCGACTCGACGGCGGCGATCACCCGGCCGAGGGTGGGGAGGGGGAAGTCCGCCAGCCGCTGGATCGTGCGCTGGCCGGCGCGGTGCACCAGCAGCAGATCGGTGGGCTGGCTGCCGCGGATCAGGGGCAAGGTGGCGCTCGATCCGGGGTGGCAGAGGGAGCCCTGCCCCTCGACCAGCACCAGGGTCTCCGGGCCGGCCCCTTCGGCGGCGGCCAGCACCGCCGCCTCCACCGCTCCGGCCGCGTAGTCGATGCGCACGGCATCGAGGGCCACACCGCCGCCGCTGATCAGGATGCCGGCCTGGCCGGTGCCGACGAAGCGGGCGTCGCGGCCGCGGCGCCGGGCGGCGGCCAGCAGCTCCAGGCAGGCGCTCATCTTGCCCACCGACATGTCCGTCCCCACCGCCAGCAGCCGGAGGCCCGGCAGCGCCGCG
>NZ_JAGQBM010000113.1:0-5082 GCF_024345635.1 Cyanobium sp. Lug-B | reverse complement strand
CCAACGACGCCGTCAACCAGCTCAACGACGGCCAGCTCGTCACCGAGGTCTTCAACGTCGCCACCACCGATGGCGGCAGCGCTTCGGTCACCATCAACATCACAGGCACCAACGACGTCGCCACCCTGAATGCAATCGCCGATGTCAATCTGCCTGAAAATGCCACATCTGGAACGCTAATAACAACTGCATCTGGCAGCGATATCGATTCCGCGAATCTCACCTATAGCCTGATCAATACTCCCGATAACGGCAGCGGCCCACTATTCGCGATCGGCAGCACCACCGGAGCGATCACCCTGACAGCTGCAGGGGCCGGGGCGATCGACTATGAGACGGCAACCAAGAGTTACACACTGCATGTTCAAGTCTCAGACGGTGGTGCCACCGACACCAAGTTCTTCACCATCAACCTGACCAACGTCAACGACACATCACCCACCTTCAGTCCCATTGGGGGAACAGACAACACCATCAGTGCCGCAGAAATCGGAACCCAGATCACGGGCACCGTTGAATCCGTGGTGACCCAGGTCACCGTCACGATTGGTGACGTGACCCGTACGGCCATCCTTAATGGCAGCACCTGGTCGTACACCCTCACGGCAGCAGACATCACCAACCTGATGCAAGGGACAGACAAGACCATCACGGCAACGGCGAAAGATGCGGCCGACACCACCACCCAGGCCACATCCGCTCCCTTTGCCATCGATACCCTGCCACCGGCAGCCCCCAGCCTCGCCCTTGGCACCGGCGTTGCCGGTGGCGCCACCGCATCAGAGGCAACCCAGCCGAGCGGTGTGGTCACAATCTCCGGCGAGAGCGGCAGCAGCCTGTCGGTCATCTTCTCCCGCTCCGGTGGTGGCACGGTCACCAAGACCCTCACCGGCATCGGTGCCCCCCAGGCCGTAGTCCTGACCAGCTACGACCTCACCACCCTGGGCGACGGCAGCATCTCCGTAAGCGCAACCACCACCGATGCTGCCGGCAACCTCAGCAGCGCCGGAACGACGTCCTTCTCGGTCGATACCGTTGCTCCCACGGCACCGACGATTAGGGCGATTGCTACCGACAACATCATCAATGCCACTGAAGCCACAGCAGGCGTCACCCTCAGCGGCACCACCGAAGCAGGAACGAGCGTCAGCTTGAATGTGGCGGGTCAGACCCGCACCGCACTGCTCAGTGGAACGACCTGGAGCTATGCCTTTACGAATACTGACCTGAGCAACCTGGGTCAAGGAAGCGGCAAGACTGTTGTCATCACCGCCGCTGATGCCGCTGGGAATACGACGTCCACAACGTCTCAAGCCTTTGCGATCGACACGCTGGCAACCACGATCAGCTCCGTTGCCATCGCCTCGGCTTCCGGCATCCAGAACAGCACCCTCAATGCCGGCGATGTCGTCACGGCCATTGTCACCACATCGTCAGCCGTCACCGTCAGCGGAACTCCCCAGCTAAGGCTGAATATCGGCGGCGTCCTTGTCAACGCCAGCTACGCCTCCGGCAGTGGCACCAACAGCCTCGCCTTCACCTACACCATCCAGGCCGGGCAGAAAGATACCAACGGCATCAGCATCAATGCCAGCAGTCTCCTCCTCAACGGCGGCACCATCACCGATGCGGCTGGTAAGGCTGTCAACCTCAGCTTCAGCACCATCTCCGGCAACCCCGGCTACAAGGTCGATACCACCGCTCCCACCGTCACTTCCGTTGCCATCACCTCTGCGGCCGGCATCCAAAACAGTACTCTCAATGCCGGTGATGTCGTCACGGCCACCGTCACCACATCGGAAGTGGTCACCGTCAATGCCGCCGGCGGCCCTCCCCAGCTCCAGCTGAACATCGGTGGCACCCTCGTCAACGCCAGCTACGCCTCCGGCAGCGGCACCAACAGGCTCACCTTCACCTACACCATCCAGGCCGGGCAGACAGATGTCAACGGCATCAGCATCGACGCCAGCAGTCTCTCCCTCAACGTTGGCACCATCACCGATGCAGCTGGCAACAACGCCAGCCTCAACTTCAATGCTGTCACCGACAAATCCGCCTACAAGGTGGATACCACCGCGCCCAATGCCCCCAGCCTCTCCCTGGCCACCGATAGCGGCAGCAACGGCACCGATCGCATCACCAACTCCGGGGTGGTGAACGTCACAGGCCTGGAGCCCGGTGCCACCTGGCAGTACAGCACCAACGGCACCAGCTGGGTGAATGGCAGCGGCATAAGTTTCACCCTGACGGGGAATGGTCCCAAGACCATGATCGTAAGGCAGAAGGATCTGGCGGGTAATCTCTCCGTCAATTCAGCGCCTGTGAGCTTCACCCTCGACACTACGGCTGCTGCGCCAACCCTGTCCCTGGCCACCGACAGCGGCCGCTCCAACTCCGACAGGATCACCAACCTTGGCTCCGTCAATGTCTCGGGTTTGGAGTCAGGGGCCGCCTGGCGCTACAGCCTCGACAATGCCACGACCTGGACGCCTGGTATTGGCACCAGCTTCACCCTCACGGGCGACGGCACTAAGACCGCGATCGTGCAGCAAACCGACCTGGCTGGCAACACATCCAACAGTTCAGCGGCTTTGAGCTTCACCCTGGATGCCACGGCTCCAGCCATTCCCACCCTGTCCCTGGACACCGATAGCGGCACTTACAACAATGACGGCATCACCAATTCCGGGGGCGTGAACGTCACCGGTCTGGAAGCCAGTGCCATCTGGCAGTACAGCACCAATGGCGGCACCACCTGGGTCAACGGCAGCGGCAGCACGTTCACGCTCACGGGGAATGGCGCCAAGAACGTGATCGTGCGCCAGACCGACGTGGCTGGCAATACGACAACAACCCCAACGCCCTTTACCTTCACCATCGACACCACAGCGCCCGCAGCGCCAACCCTCTCGTTTGCCGCCACTGCCGACTACGGCACATCCAACGCGGTGACCTTCAGTGGTACGGCGCAGGCCAATAGTGTGGTCAACATCTACAGTGGCTCCACTACGGGGACCACGATCGCCACGGCTGCAGCCAACGGGTCCGGCCAATGGTCGACAGATTGGACACCTGATGCGACCGGATTGATCACATTCAACGCCAACGCCACTGATCTGGCTGGCAATACGAGTTCCGCTGCGAGCCAGGCCGTTGACATCCAGAACGGAACATCCGGTCCAGACATCTTCGCAGCCGTAACCAGCACGATTTCACGCTATCTCAGCGGACAATCTCAGGATGACACCATCAATGGTGGCGCTGGCAAGGACTTCCTCTTTGGAGGGTCAGCGAATGACGTCCTCTCCGGAGGGGCAGGTGATGACCTACTGAATGGTGGCTCTGATAGCGACACACTGATTGGCGGCTCTGGCAAGGATGTCCATACCGGCGGTAGCGGTTCGGACGTCTTCCGCTACACGGCCCTCAATGAATCCTTGCTCGCCATTTATGATGTCATAACCGACTATGCCGGCGAGGATAAAATCGATGCTCCTTCATCGGTTCCGACTCCCCCTGCAGGCACGCTCACGCTCAGCGCCACCGGAAATGTTGTCACTGATCTGACTTCGGCCGAGATCTCCAACCTGTTCACCAGTAAATCCGTTGGCGCCAATCAGGCAATTGCCTTCACGGTATCGGCACCACCTTTCGCCGGATCGACCTTCATCGCTTTCAACAACGGAACCCCAGCCTTCAGTGCCACGACCGATTCGATCCTTCAGCTCCAGAATTATACCGGCACGGTTTCCATCATCTAGATGAGCAGACCGTCGACCACCGCCGATGGCTCCATGGGCGAGCCTGTCGTGACATGACCACCTGGACAGGGGCCAGGCAATGCGGCAGAAAGCTCAGCGGCGCTGGCGGCAGGCGATCTGCAGCAGGTCGCGCACCTGCTGGACGCGTCTTGCCAGGGCGGGATCGCTGCTGAGCTTCTTCTCCACCTGCTCCACCGCGTACATCACGGTGGAGTGATCCTTGCCGCCGAAGGCTTCGCCGATGCGCGGCAGCGACAGATTCGTGTTCTGGCGCATCAGGTACATGCCCACCTGGCGCGACTGGCTCACGGCCCGCTTGCGGCTGGGGCTGAGCATCTCCTCGATGCGCACCTCGAACACCTCGGCCACCTTCTCCAGCACCTGCTGGGGGGTGACCGCCACCTCGTTGCCGACCGGATCGAGCATCGGCGCCAGCGATTCCACGGTCATCGGCAGGCCCGTGATCGAGGCGAAGGCCACCGCCCGGGTGAGGGCCCCTTCGAGTTCGCGGATGTTGGAGGTGAAGCGCCCGGCGATGTACTGGATCAGCTCCCGGGGCAGGGCCACCTGCTCCGCCTCCGCCTTCTTGTGCAGGATCGCCATCCGGGTCTCGAGATCGGGGATCTGGATGTCGGCGATCAGCCCCATCGAGAAGCGGGAGATCAGCCGCTCCTGCAGCCGGGGGATCTGGCTGGGGGGCCGGTCGCTGGCGATCACGATCTGGCGGCCGGCCTCGTGCAGGGCGTTGAAGGTGTGGAAGAACTCCTCCTGGGTGTACTCCTTGCCCTCGATGAACTGGATGTCATCCACCAGGATCAGGTCGGCGGCCCGGTAGCGATCCCGGAAGGCCTGCATGCCGTCCTTGCGGATGGCCTGGATCAGGTCATTGGTGAAGGTCTCGGTGCTCACATAGAACACCCGCGCCTCCGGGTCGATCTCCAGCCGGTAGTGGCCGATGGCCTGCATCAGGTGGGTCTTGCCCAGCCCCACCCCGCCGCAGATGAACAGGGGGTTGAACTCCCGGCCCGGCGCCTCGGCCACCGCCAGGGAGGCGGCGTGGGCCATGCGGCTGTTGGCCCCCACCACGAAGCGGTTGAACACGTAGCGGGTGTTCAGGCCCGCTCCGGGTCGCAGGGGGCCGGGCAGGGGCCGGGCGGCGGCGGTACCGGCGGACGGAGAGGCCTGGGGCCGCTCGGGGGCCGCGGCCGGCGGCGGCGGGGGGGGCGCGCCGGCGCCGTTCTCGCCCACCAGTTCCGGGGGGGCGCCCAGGGGGTCGGCATCGGGGGCCACCTCCACCTCCACCCGCACCTGCCGACCGGCG
>NZ_JAGQBM010000112.1:0-5201 GCF_024345635.1 Cyanobium sp. Lug-B | reverse complement strand
TGTCCGCGGCGCTCACCGCAGCGCTCGCAGCGGCGGGCGCGGTGCCCCAGCCCAGGGCCGCCCCATGGCGTGCCCCCAGGCCCAGGGCCGCGTCCAGACCCTTCCAGCCGCTGGCGGCCGCCGCCAGGGCCTCGGCGGTGAAGTCCAGCGGCTTGCGGTAGTGGGCCTGGAGCACGAACAGCCGCAGGGTCATCGGGCTGACGCCGCTTTCCAGCAGGGCGCGGATCGTGGTGAAGTTGCCCAGCGACTTGGACATCTTCTCGCCGCCCACATTCACCATGCCGTTGTGCAGCCAGAAGCGGGCCAGGGGCTGGCCGCTGGCCGTCTCCGACTGGGCGATCTCGTTCTCGTGGTGGGGAAAGATCAGATCGGCGCCGCCCAGGTGGATGTCGATCGTGGTGCCCAGCTCCTCGCGCACCATCGCCGAGCATTCGATGTGCCAGCCCGGCCGGCCCGGCCCCCAGGGCGACGGGAAGCTGGGTTCGCCCGGCTTGGCCCCCTTCCAGAGGGCGAAATCAAACGGATGGCGCTTGCGGGCCTCCTCCGCCTCGCGGGTGCGGCCGCTGGCGCCCTCCTGCTGCTCCTCCAGCGTGCGGCCGCTGAGCTTGCCGTAGCCGGCCTGGCGCATCACGGCGAAATACACATCGCCATCCGCCGAATAGGCCGCCCCCTTGGCCTCCAGTTCACCGATCAGCTGCCGGATCGCCTCCAGACTGCGGGTGGCCCGGGGCATCCGGTCGGGGGGAAGGATGTGCAGGGCGGCCATGTCCGCCTCGAAGGCGGCGATGTTGCGTTCGCTCACCACCTCCATCGAGCTGCCCTCCTCCTCGGCCCGCTTGAGGATCTTGTCGTCGATGTCGGTGAAGTTCTGCACAAAGGTGACGGCATAGCCGCTCCACAGCAGATAGCGCCGCAGCACGTCCCAGACGATGTAGCTGCGGGCATGGCCCAGGTGGCACAGGTCGTAGACCGTGACGCCGCAGCAGTAGATCGACACCTGCCCGGGCACCAGCGGCTCGAAGGGCTCGCAGCGGCGGCTGAGGGTGTTGGTGAGCCGCAGGGTCAATGGCCCGCTCCTGCCATGGCTCCCGCGCCCGCCTGGCCCAGACGGCCGCCGCCGTAGCCGGCGCGGCTGCGCACGTTGGTGCACCAGTCGCCGTGCGCCAGGTACCACTGCACCGTGGCCCGCAGGCCCTGCTCGTAGTCGTGGCGGGGCTGCCAGCCCAGCTCGCTGCTGATCCGCGCCGGGTCGATGGCGTAGCGCCGGTCGTGGCCCGGCCGGTCGGCCACCGGCGTGATCAGGCCGGCGTGGGGGGAGCCGTCGGGCCGCAGCTCGTCGAGCAGGGCGCAGATGGCCTGCACCACCTCCTTGTTGGTGCGCTCGCCATGGCCGCCGACGCAGTAGCTGCGGCCCACCTCGCCGCTGGTGGCGGCCAGCAGCAGGGCCTCGACGTGGTCCTCCACGTAGAGCCAGTCGCGCACGTTGGCCCCGTCGCCGTAGAGGGGAATCGGCTCGCCGGCGGCGGCCTTGAGGATCACCACCGGGATCAGCTTCTCGGGGAACTGCCAGGGCCCGTAGTTGTTGCTGCAGTTGGTCAGCACCACCGGCAGTCCGAAAGTGTGGTGCCACGCCTGGACCAGGTGGTCGCTGCCCGCCTTGCTGGCGGAGTAGGGGCTGCGCGGGTCGTAGGGGGTGGTCTCCGAGAAGCGGCCGGTGGCCCCCAGGGAGCCGAACACCTCATCGGTGCTGATGTGGTGGAAGCGGAACAGCTCCCGCCGCTCCGCCGGCAGCCCCTCCCAGTGGGCCCGCACCGCCTGCAGCAGGTGGTAGGTGCCCATCACGTTGCTGACCAGGAAGGCACCGGGATCGTCGATCGAACGGTCGACGTGGCTTTCGGCGGCCAGGTGCAGCACCAGATCCGGATCGGCCTGACGCACCGCGGCGGCGGTGGCCTCCCCATCGGCCAGGTCCACCTGCAGCAGCCGGTGCCGCGGCCCGTCGGCCCGCTCCGCCGCCGGCCCCAGATCCGCCACGGTGTTGGCGATGCCCAGCAGGTCGCTGGCATACCCCATCTTGTCGAGGTTGAACACCGTCGCCGTGCTGTCCCGCAGCAGCCGGCGCACCAGCGCCCCGCCGATGAAGCCCGCGCCGCCGGTCACCAGGATGCGGCGACGCCCCGCGAGCAGCAGCGGCAGGTCGAGGGAGGGGTAGGGGTCCATCGGGATGGGGCGAGACGGGGTCAGGGGTGTTCAGGCCTGGGGCAGGGGAATCCGCGCCAGCACCTCGGCGAGGGCGGCCTGCCAGTGTTGCCCCTCCAGGTCCAGGGCGTGCCGGGTGGTGGTGGCATCCAGCAGCGAATAGGCGGGGCGGCGGGCCGGGGTGGGGTAGTCGGCGGTGGTGATCGGCCGCACCCGGGCCGGCGCGGGGATCAGCCCCCGCGCCGCCGCCAGCAGACCGATGACCACGGCGAAGTCGTACCAGCTGGCGGCGCCGCAGTCGCTCCAGTGGTGGCGCCCGCTCACCCCCCGGCCGATCACCCGCCAGCAGGCCTCCGCCAGGCCGCCGGTGGCGGTGGGGCAGCCCACCTGGTCGGCCACCACCCCCAGGGGCTCGCCGGCGGCGGCCTTCGCCCGGTGCAGCCGCAGCATCGTGAGGCAGAAGTTGGCCCCCACCGGCCCGTACACCCAGCTGGTGCGCAGCAGGCAGAGACGATCGGCGCCCAGGGCCGCCGCCGCCCGCCTCTCTCCCTCGGCCTTGGTGGCGCCGTAGACGCCCAGGGGGGCCAGGGCCTGCTCCGGGGCGTAGGGATGGCCCTGCTCGCCGTCGAAGACGAAATCCGTGCTCACCTGCAGCAGCCGCCCGCCGGTCTCGGCCAGGGCCTCGGCGAAGGCCCCGGGGGCGCCGGCGTTGACCGCCTCCGCCAGCGCCGGCTCGGTCTCGGCCCGGTCGACGGCGGTGTAGGCCCCCGCATTCAGCACCCAGTCGGGCCGGTGCTCCACCACGGCGGCCCGGCAGGCGGCCGGATCGGCCAGATCCAGCTCCTGCCGGCCCGTCGCGATCAGGTCGATGCCGGCGGGGATACGGGCCAGCAGGGCCTGTCCGAGCTGGCCGTGGCGGCCGGTCAGCAGCACCCGCACCGGTTGGGGCATCGATGGCGGAGGCAAAGCTCGCGCGCAGCCTACCTTCGTGTGGTTATTTCGCTTCCATCCAGTTCGGCCCCACGCCCGTGTCCACCGCCAGGGGCACCAGCAGCTGCACCGCCTGCTCCATGGTGCGGCGGGTGAGCTCCCGCACCTCCTCCAGCGCCTCCGGCGCCGCCTCCAGCACCAGCTCGTCGTGCACCTGCAGCAGCAACCGGGCCGGCAGGCCCGACGCCGTCAGCGCCTGCTGCAGGCCCACCATCGCCAGCTTGATGATGTCGGCGCTGGAGCCCTGGATCGGGGCGTTGGCGGCGGCCCGCAGCTGCTGGGCCTCCAGGCCGCCGCGGCGGGCCACCTCCAGGTCGATCTCCAGCGGATCCTTGCCCAGCAGCCGGCCCAGGCCGCCGGGATCGAACTGGAACGGCCGCCGCCGCCCCAGGATCGTTTCCACGTAGCCGCGGCTGAGGGCCAGCCGCTCCTGCAGCTCGAGGAACAGGAACACCTTCGGGTAGCGCTGCTTGTAGAGGCTCAGGAACTCCTTGGCCCGGGCCTGGCCCATGCCGGTTTCGCGCGCCAGCCGCTGGGCCCCCATGCCGTAGATCACCCCGAAGTTGATCGTCTTGCCCAGCCTCCGCTCCTCGGGCGTCACCGTGTCGGTTTCGAGCAGCAGCCGGGCGGTGAGGGCGTGGACGTCGTCGCCCTCGTTGTAGGCCTGCACCAGCACCGGCTCGCCGGACAGGTGGGTGAGGATGCGCAGCTCGATCTGGGAGTAGTCGGCGCTGATCATCTGCCAGCCCTCCTGGGGCAGGAAGGCCTTGCGGATGCGGCGGCTGAACTCGGTGCGGATGGGGATGTTCTGCAGGTTGGGGTTGCTGCTCGACAGGCGCCCGGTGGCGGTGACCGCCTGGTTGAAATCGGTGTGCACCCGCCCGGTCTCGGGTTCCATCAGGGCCGGCAGCGCCTCCACGTAGGTGCTCAGCAGCTTGCTGAGGGTGCGGTGCTCCAGCACCAGCTTCACCACCGGATGGTCGTCCTCCAGCTTCTCCAGCACCGCCGCGTCGGTGCTCCAGCCGGTCTTGGTGCGGCGGGATTTCTTGCGGTCGAGCCCCAGGGTGTCGAACAGCAGTTCCCCGAGCTGTTTGGGGGAGGCCAGGTTGAAGTCCACCCCCGCCGCCGCCTGGGCCTCCTGCTCCAGCCGGGCCAGGGTGGTGCTGAGCTCCACGGCCAGCTCCTTGAGGTAGGGCACGTCGATGCGGATGCCGGTGGCCTCCATCTGGGCCAGCACCGGCTCCAGGGGCAGCTCCACCTGCTGCAGCAGCAGGGGCAGCTGGGGCCCCATCGCCGCCAGCTGCTCCGCCAGCACGGCGCCCAGGCGCCGGGTGAGGTGCACGTCCATGGCGCAGTAGAGCGCCGCGGCCTCGATCGGCACGTCGGAGAAGTTCTGACCCTTGGCCACCAGATCGCCGTAGGTGGTGGGCTGGAGGCCGAACTCCCGCGCCGCCATCGCCTCCAGGCCATGCTTGGCGTTGGCATCCCGCAGGTAGTCCGCCAGCAGGGTGTCCATCACCACACCGGCCAGGGGCAGCCCATGGCGCAGCAGGATCAGGCGGTCGTACTTGGCGTTCTGGAGCGCCTTGGGGTGCCCGGCGCTGGCCAGCCAGGGCCCCAGGGCCAGCAGCACCGCATCCAGGGGCAGCTGCTCCGGCGCCGCCGGCGCCGCGCTGAGCAGGTCGGGGGCGGGTGGGCTGTGGTGACCGATGGGCACGTAGGCCAGGTCCGCCAGCCCCTCCCCCCAGCAGAAGCCGATCCCCACCAGCTCCGCCTGGAAGGGATTGAGGGACGTGGTCTCGGTGTCGAGGGCCACCGGTGCCGCCGGGTCGGTGCAGGCCATCAGCCGCTCGACCAGGGCGGCCAGGGCCGCGGGGGTGGTGACCAGCTGCGGCTGCAGGGCGGGCAGGCGGCCTTCGGCCCTGGGCTCGGCCGCTGCGGGCTCCTCGGGCGCCGCCGGCTCGCTGGCGGGAGCGGCCACGGCGGTGGCGGGGGGCCCGGGGGGGTCGGCC
>NZ_JAGQBM010000111.1:0-5353 GCF_024345635.1 Cyanobium sp. Lug-B | reverse complement strand
CGGGGGGGGTGGACCTGCAGATCAACGGCGGGCTGGGTCTGGCCTTTCCCGAACTGGGCTTCGGCGACCTGCCCCGCCTGGAGGCCCTGCTGGAGCTGCTGTGGAGTGACGGGGTGGACGCCATCTGTCCCACCCTGGTGACCTGCGCCCCGGAGGCCCTGCGTCGGGCCCTGGCGGTGCTGGCCGAGGCCCGCCGCCGGCACCGGCCCGGGCGCTGCCGTCTGCTGGGCGCCCATCTGGAGGGGCCGTTCCTGGCGCCGGAACGCCGGGGCGCCCACCCGGCCCAGCACCTGCAGGCCCCCAGCCGGGCCGCCCTCGAGGGGCTGATCGCCGGCTTCACGGGCGGCCCGGAGGCCGATGTCGCCCTGGTGACCCTGGCCCCGGAGCTGGACGGGGCCGACGCGGTGATCGCGGCGCTGCGGGCCGCCGGCGTGGTGGTGAGCCTGGGCCACAGCGGCGCCGATGCGGCCCAGGCCCGCCGGGCCTTCACCCAGGGGGTGGGGATGCTCACCCACAGCTTCAATGCCATGGCCGGGTTGCACCACCGCGCCCCGGGGCCGGTCGGAGAGGCCCTGCGGCAGGGGGAGGTGGCCCTGGGGCTGATCGCCGACGGCGTCCACGTCGATCCCACCATGGCGGTGCTGCTGCAGCGGCTGGCGCCCCGGCAGGTGGTGATCGTCAGTGATGCCCTGGCCCCCTACGGACTGGCCGACGGCCGCCACCGCTGGGACGAGCGCGTCCTGCTGGTGGAGGACGGCAGCTGCCGGCTGGAGGACGGCACCCTGGCGGGGGTGACCCTGCCGCTGCTGGAGGGGGTGCGGCGGCTGGCCGGCTGGGGGGGCCTGGTGGCGGCCTCGATCGCCGCCGCCACCCTGGCGCCGCGGCGCCTGCTGGGGGAGCGACAGCCGCTGGAGCAGCTGCTGCTGGGGCGGCCCCTGGCGGACACCCTGCGCTGGAGCACGGCGGCCGATGGGCGCCTGGACTGGCGGCGCCCCGCGGCCGTGGCCGGTGGATCTGCGGCGATGGCCGGGGGATCCGAGGCGGTGCCCCAGGCTCCTGCTCCCTAGGATCCGGCCCACCTGAACGGCCCTGCGCCCCATGCCCCCGGAACTGCAACCCCCCGCACCCGCTGAGGTACAGGCCGAGACGCAGGCCGAGAAGGCCGAGGTGCAGGCCTACTTCGAGAGCACCGGCTTCGAGCGCTGGAATCGCATCTACAGCGACAGCGAGGAGGTGAACCGGGTCCAGCGCAACATCCGCCTCGGCCACCAGAAGACCGTGGATGCGGTGCTGGCCTTGCTGCAGCAGCAGGGCAACCTGGGGAGCCGCAGCTTCTGTGATGCCGGCTGCGGTGTCGGCAGCCTCAGCCTGCCCCTGGCAGCCCTCGGGGCCGGCGCGATCGCCGCCAGCGATCTCTCCGCCGCCATGGTGGCCGAGGCCAGCCGCCGGGCCAGCGAGGCCGGTCTGGCCTCGGAGCGGCTGAGCTTCAGCGTCTCCGATCTGGAGAGCCTCCAGGGCCGCTACGACACGGTGATCTGCCTGGATGTCTTCATCCATTACCCCCAGGCGGCCGCCGAAGCGATGGTGCGACACCTCGCGGCCATGGCCGAGCGCCAGCTGATCGTCAGCTTCGCCCCCTACACGCCGCTGCTGGCGGTGCTCAAGCAGATCGGCCAGCTGTTCCCCGGGCCCAGCAAGACCACCCGCGCCTACACCCTGCGGGAGGACGGGATCGTGGCGGCGGCGGCGGCCGCCGGCTTCCGCCCCGTGCACCGCAGCCTGAACCAGGCGCCGTTCTACTTCTCCCGCCTGATCGCCTTCGAGCGGGAGTCGGCCTGATCAGCGCCATGCGATCGCCTGGGTGGCGCCGGAGGTCCTGGCGCAGGGGCGGCGCTGATGGGTGCTCCCATGGCAATCGGCCAGGCAGGTCGCCCCTGGCCATTCCCGATTCTGTACAGCCTGTACAGGGTCTGAAGGGAACCAGCGAACCGCCATGCAGGCGCGAAAGGCCATGCTCGCGCCACCCAGGTCCGGGTCCAGCTCTCCGGCGGCACCACGCCGATCAGGCCTGCGGCACGGCGCCGATCAGTCCTGCGGTCCGCCGCCGCTGGGCCGCTCGGTGGAAGCCTGGGCCGCCGGCCGCTCCGCCGTCGTGCCCAGGCCTTCCGCCGCTGGGGCTTCCAGCTCCAGAACTGATCCCTCGGGGTGGTGCAGCCGCAGCCAGCGGGCCTGAAGCCGGTAGCCGCCCTCCCCCGGCAGGGCCCCGGGGCGGGCCCGCCCGCCCGGTCCGTACAGCGGATCCCCCAGCAGCGGCACTCCGATGGCGGCGCAGTGGATGCGGATCTGGTGGGGGCGCCCGCTGACGATCGCCACCTCGACCAGATCGGCCTCATGGCCCGTCGCCAGCAGGGTGAGCTGGCTGCGGGCCACCAGGGCGCCTGGGTCGCCGGCCTCGGCCGCGCACCAGATCTCCCCAAGCGGCGGGTGGGGGCGCCGGCCGATCGGCGTGGTGATCGCCAGGCTGTCGCCGGCCGCCAGGGCCAGCCGGCCCGGCACCAGCAGGGCCCGGTAGAGCTTGCGGCAGGGCGGGGCCCCGCCACCGACGCCGCCAGCCTCCCCGCCACCAACGCCACCGCTGGCGCCACAGGCCAGCGAGCCCGTGCTCTCGCGCAGCTGGGCGCTCAGCCAGGCGCGGGTGGCCGGCCGGCGGGCGCACACCAGCAGGCCGGAGGTGAAGCGCCCCAGGCGGTGCACCGGCCGCGGCACGCCAGCGGGGTCGTCACCGTGGCGGTGCTCCAGCAGCCGCAGCACCGTGTGCTCCAGGAAGCCGCCCGCCGGCAGCACGGGCAGGCCGCTGGGCTTGTCGATCACCAGCAGGTCGCCGTCGTCGTGGATCACTGTCCAGTGGGCCGGGACGGCGGGCTCCGGCCAGGGGGGACGCTGCCACACCAACCGCTCGCCGCCGGCCAGCACCGCGTCGGCCCGCAGCGGCAGCCCGTTGCGGCTGATCTCGCCGGCCGTCAGACGCCGCTCCCATGCCGCCGCGCTGGAGTGGCCGTAGCGGCCGGCATAGAAGGCGACCACCCCCAGGCCGGCCGCCGCGGGGGGGATGCGGTCGCGGTAGGCCCAGCCACCGTTGGGGCGGGAGGGCAGCCAGCCCGGCGGCAGGCTCAGAGCCAGGGACGGGGGACCATCAATCCACCAGCCCATGCTCGAGGGCGAAGCGCACCAGCTCGGTGCGGCTGGCGGTGCCGGTCTTGATGAACAGCCGGCTGACGTACTTCTCGACGTTGCGGATCGAGGTCTCCAGCCGGCGGGCGATCTCCTTGTTCATCATTCCCTCGGCCACCAGCTGCAGCACGCTGGCCTCGCGGGGTGTGAAGTCGAGGCGCACATCGCTGACGGGCTTGCGGGTGCTGCCGCCGCTGCCGGTGCCGGAACCGCCGCCGCCGCCCAGCATCGAGCGGATCTCGGTGATCTGGCGGGCCATGGCGCCGATGTCGGCATCGGCGAAGCGGGCCGCCTCCGCCAGCAGCCGCTCCTGGCGCCGCACCACGTTGCGCACCCGGGCCACCAGCTCGTCCGGATCGAACGGCTTGGGGATGTAGTCGTCGGCGCCGGCCTGGAAGCCAGCGATGCGATCGGCCGTCATGCCCTTGGCGGTGAGGAAGATCACCGGCGTGCCCCCGAGCCGCTCATCGGCCCGCAGACGCTTCAGCAGGCCGTAGCCGTCGCAGCGGGGCATCATCACATCGGTGATGACGACATCGGGCATCTGGGCCTGGGCGGCCGTCCAGCCCTCCTCGCCGTCATTGGCGGTGGTGACGGCGAACCCCTCGTCTTCCAGGTAGGCCTTGACCGCCGTGCGCAGCCCGGGCTCGTCATCGACCAGCAGCAGCCGCACCGGGGTGCTGACGGCGGCTTCGGCCCCCTCCGGCGGCCCGGACGGCTCGGGGATGGGGCCGGCGGCGGCGGAGGGTTCCTGGCTCATGGGGGAAATCTATCGACCAGGACCAAGCACCACCTGTTCCCGTTCGGGCAGGAGGCCGCTGTAACCCAGCTGGCGGGCCACCGGACCGAGGCCGGCGGGATCCCTGCCGGCCTGCTCAGGCACGCACACCGCCCACCACATCAGGTGATCGAGGCGGTTGGCCGGGGTGATCACCCCGCCGGGGTTGAGCTCGCGGATGATCAGGCGGCGGGAGCTGCCGGTGATCCGCAGGGGGGCGGTGACGCTGCAGCCGATCTTGTCAGTGGCGACGGTCACCCGGTCGTCGAGCTCCTCCCACACCTGCACCCGCCACATCCCAGGCTGGGCCGGCTCGGGCACCAGGCCGTAGATGCCCACCACCTCCCGGCCCCGGTGGGTGACCCGGTCCAGCAGCACCCGGAAGCCCTTGGGCCGGTTCTCCTCGTTGCTGCGGGACTCGCCCTGGGCGGCCGCCGGGCCGGGCAGGGCCAGGGGGACGGCCGCCGTCACGGCGGCCGCGGCCAGGGTGAACGCCGCCAGCGGGGCCATCGGCAAGGCCGACCCCAGCCGCAGGGGGGTGACACCGAAGCAGCGGAGACGGTTCAGCATGGCCCCATGCTGACGTACCTCGACCACCACGCGAGCACCCCGTGCGATCCGGCGGTGGTGGCGGCCATGGCGCCCTGGTGGACGGCGAACCCCGCCAACCCCTCCAGCCGCCTGCACCGGCCGTCCCTGGAGGCGGGCGCGGCGGTGGACATCGCCCGCCACCGGGTGGCCGGGGCGCTGGGCATGGCCGACGAGGCGGTGATCTTCACCAGCGGCGCCACCGAAGCCAACAACCTGGCCTTGCGGGGGGCGGCCGAGGCGGCCCTGGAGCGGGGGAACCCCCGCCGCCGGCTGGTGACCCTGGCCACCGAGCATCGGGCCGTCCTGGAGCCGCTGGCCTGGCTGGAGCGCCATGGCTTTCCGCTCACAGTGCTGCCCGTGGGAGCCGATGGCCTGGTGGACCCCGACCGGCTGGCGGAGGCCCTGGGCCCCGACACCCTGCTGCTGTCGGTGATGGCGGCGAACAACGAGATCGGTGTGCTGCAGCCCCTGGCCGCCATCGGCGCCCTCTGCCGCCAGCGGGGTGTGCTGTTCCACTGCGACGCCGCCCAGGCAGTGGGCCACATCCCGCTGGCCATGGCCGACCTCGGCATCGACCTGCTCAGCCTCAGCGGCCACAAGCTGTACGGCCCCAAGGGGGTGGGAGCCCTGCTGCGGCGCCCGGGCGTGGCCCTGGCCCCCCAGCAGCTCGGCGGCGGCCAGGAGGGCGGGCTGCGGGGCGGCACCCTGCCGGTGCCGCTGATCGTGGGCCTCGGCGCTGCGGTGGCCGGAGCC
>NZ_JAGQBM010000110.1:0-5534 GCF_024345635.1 Cyanobium sp. Lug-B | reverse complement strand
CGGCAGTGGCCTCGGCCGCAGCCGGCAGGGGGCGCCACTGGCGCAGCAGCAGGTCCTCGCTCAGCCCCTCCTCCACCAGCAGTGACGCCCCGATCCTGGGCTCCACCAGCAGGGCCAGCAGCAGGTGGGGCACATCCAGCAGGCGGGATCCCCAGGCGGCCCGGCGCCGATCGGCCTCCTCCAGCAGATCCTCGAGGGCATCGCCGATGTAGAGGGTGCCGCCGCCGCCGTCCGGCTGCTCGGCGCAGAAGGTCTCGAGCCGGTCCAGCAGCCGGTCCTCATCGAGGGGCAGGGGGTCCACCCAGCTGGCGAAGCGCCGGTTCAGCAGCAGGGTGAGCAGCAGGTGCTCCACGTCCATGGCGCCGTGGCGCCAGCGGCGGGCCTGCTCCTGGGAGGCGATCAGCAGATCCCAGGCGGCGTCGCTGAAGCGGTCGGGGTCGCTGGTGAGGCTGGCCGCGGCGCCCCCCGCGCCCCGGTCGTCACGCAGGCGGGAATCAGTGCGCATCGGACCGGGACGACGTCTGGATCAGTTCCACCTTGTAGCCATCCGGATCCTCCACGAAGGCCAGCACGGTGGTGCCGTGCTGCTTCGGACCGGGCGGACGGACCACCCGCCCGCCCTTGGCGGCGATCGCCGCGCAGGTGGCATGGATGTCATCGACACCGATGGCCAGGTGGCCGAACCCCGTGCCGATCTCGTAGGCGTCGGTGTCCCAGTTGTGGGTGAGCTCCAGCACGGTGGTGTCCGCCTCGTCGCCATAGCCGACGAAGGCCAGGGTGTAGGCGCCGCCGGGGTAGTCCTTGCGGCGCAACAGCTTCATGCCCAGCACCTCGGTGTAGAAGCGCAGGGAGCGCTCCAGATCGCCCACCCGGAGCATGGTGTGGAGGAGTCGCATCGGCGGTGCACCAGCTCGGGCCATTCTGACCAGGGTGGCGCAGGGAACACAGGCGAGGGCGGAGGACGACCCATAGGATTCGCCCACCAGCACACCCCCTGTGTACGACTCCCTCGACCTCGTCATCGACTCCATCGTTGCCCGCGAAGTGCTCGACTCCCGCGGCACCCCCACGGTGGAGGCGGAGGTGTATCTGGAGGGGGGCGCCAGCGGCCGCGCCATCGTGCCCAGCGGCGCCAGCACCGGCGCCCACGAGGCCCATGAGCTGCGGGACGGCGAGAAGGCCTACTTCGGCAAGGGCGTCAGCAAGGCGGTGGAGAACATCGAGGAGCGCATCGCCCCGGCCCTGTGCGGCCTGAGCGCCCTGGACCAGGGCGCCGTCGACGAGGCCATGAACGAACTCGACGGCAGCGACAACAAATCGGCCCTCGGCGCCAACGCGATCCTGGCCGTGAGCCTGGCCACCGCGCACGCCGCCGCCAAGGCCCTGGGCCTGCCGCTCTACCGCTACCTGGGCGGTCCGATGGCCACCCTGCTGCCGGTGCCGCTGATGAACGTCATCAACGGCGGCGCCCACGCCTCCAACAACCTGGACTTCCAGGAGTTCATGCTGGTGCCCCACGGAGCGGGCAGCTTCCGCGAGGCCCTGCGCATGGGCGCCGAGGTGTTCCACACCCTCAAGGGGCTGCTCAAGGATCAGGGGCTCTCCACGGCGGTGGGCGACGAGGGTGGCTTCGCCCCCGACCTGGCCGGCAACGACGCCGCCGGCGAGCTGCTGATGCAGGCGATCGAGAAGGCCGGCTACCGGCCCGGCGACCAGATCTCCCTGGCCCTCGATGTGGCCAGCACCGAGTTCTATGCCGATGGCCGCTACGCCTTCGGCGGCGGCAGCTACACCAGCGCCGAGATGGTCGACCAGCTGGCGGCCCTGGCGGCCCGCTTCCCGATCGTCTCGATCGAGGACGGCCTGGCCGAGGACGACTGGGAGGGCTGGCGCCTGCTGACCGAGCGCCTGGGGGGCACGGTGCAGCTGGTGGGCGACGACCTCTTCGTGACCAACACCACCCGGCTGCAGCAGGGGATCGAGCAGGGCATCGCCAATTCGATCCTGATCAAGGTGAACCAGATCGGCTCGCTCACGGAGACGCTGCAGGCCATCGACATGGCCACCCGGGCCGGTTACACCAGCGTGATCAGCCACCGCAGCGGCGAGACGGAGGATGTGACCATCGCCGACCTGGCCGTGGCCACCCGCGCCGGCCAGATCAAGACCGGTTCCCTCAGCCGCAGCGACCGGGTCGCCAAGTACAACCAGCTGCTGCGCATCGAGGACGAACTGGGCAGCCAGGCGGTGTATGCCGGCGTGGAGGACCGGGGGCCGCGGGGCAAGGCCTGAGCCCGCGGGCCGCAGCCACCGTGCTGATCCTCAGCGTTGCAGCTCCGCGAACCGGATCCTCCCGGTTCGGCCAGCTGCTGCAGTCGATGAAGTCCGCCTTTGTCTGCGAGCCCTTCCACCCGACGGCCTACATCCACTGTGCCGAGGGCCCGAGCGGCCTGCGCTTCTACGACAAGGCGCCTTACGACCTGAGTGAGTTCGGCAGGGACATGGTGGCGGATTCCCTGATCAAGAGCTTTCTGCCGACCCGCACGCTTCGCATGGGAGCCGCGCCCCGAGGCGCGGCAAGCCACCTCCACGGAATCAGCCTGCGACTCCGGCGAAAGGAGAGGCTGAAGGTTGCTCAGTTTCTCTCCGTCGTGCTGGAGAAAGCCAGTGCGGCGATCGGGCCGGCCTACAACATCTTCCGTGAACCCAGAATCGCCCGACGCGTCTGCGAGCTTCTTGACGCCAGGGAAGACACCTACACGCTGGAACTCTTCCCGAACCATCTCTCACCGGAATGCCATGGCTTCCTCTGCAGAACCTACCCCCTGATCCTTCATCAACGGAGCCTGATTGACAGTTATATCTCGTTGATCAAGACCGACTCGCGACGCTGGAACGGGGTCAATACCACCGGTTGCAACGTGAGGATCTGTCCCGAATCCTTCGTGGCCTACTGCCGATTCATCTCCGGCTACTACCTGCGCAGCCTGCGGGCAGGAGACGCTTTCCGCGGACCCAGCCCGGCGCCGACCCAGGGGAGCCACCCCAGGCATTGCGTCATCAACTACGAAGACTGGTGCGACCATCCCAATCACCAGCAGGCTGGCAGGGTCCATCAACTGCTTGCCCAGCAGGGTTTCTCCGAGGCCTTCCCGGAGCCGGACAGGTCGGCCGCGACCGCATCCGGTGCGCTGAACCGGCAGGACCAGGGCAGCGACTGGTCCCACAAGGTGACGAATGCGGACGAGGTGGTCCATGCCCTGAAGCAGCGATCGCTGCAAGGGTTGCTGGGGGCCCGTCCGCTGGAGATCCCGGCCCTGGGTGTGCCGCTGCACGACTGAGCCGAACCTCCGCAGGGAGCGGCTGGCGAGGCCTGGCGTTCAGGCGCCGCCGCCGGGCGGCGATCCCACGCCCGGCAGCTGGTCGAGGCGACCATCGCGCTGGAGCCGTGCCTGCATCTTCAGCCAGCCGGCGGTGAGGGGCACCGCCAGCACCAGGGGCACGGCGGTGAGCACCGGGCGGCCGCTCACCGCCAGCACCGAGGCCGCCACCGCCAGGGTGCCGAGCAGGAACGACTGGCCGGCGCTCTGCTGGGCGAGGGCCAGGCGCCGCAGCAGGCGATCGGTTTCGCCGGCTCGGATCAGCACCTGGAGATCGCCCTGTTCGATGCGGGCCAGGCTCTCGTCGAGACGCCGGGGTATCCCGAAGGCGCGGCTGCCCACCTCGGCCGCCTGGCGGGAGAGCTCGCTGAACAGTTCGTTGGGGCCGTTGCCGCTGGCGGTCATGAGGGGCAACAGGTAGGGACGGGCGATGGCGATCAGGCTAAAGCCCGGATCGAGGCTGCGGCCCACCCCCTCGAAGGTGGAGAGGGCCCGCATCACGAAGATCAGCTCGGGCGGCAGCCGGAACGGCTGGCCGTAGACGAGTTCGTAGAGATCGCCGGAGAGCTTGTCGATGACGTTGGCGCTGAAGGGTGGCGTAAGGGCTTCGGTGAGCATCACCCGCACCAGCCGCCGCACCGGCCCCTGGTCGATGCCGGCGGCGATCAGCCCGGCCTGCTGGAGCTCATCCACCAGGGAGGCGGCATCGCGGGCCGCGGCGGCCCGCACCATGCGTCCGAGCCGGCTGCGCAGCCGCTCGGAGATCTGGCCCATCATGCCGAAGTCGTAGTAGATCAGCGCCCCGTCGCTGGCGACGGCGAGGTTGCCGGGGTGGGGATCGGCGTGGAAGAAGCCGAAGCGCACCAGCTGCTGCAGATAGCTGGCCGCCCCCTTCTCGGCAACGGCCGCCGGATCGATGCCGGCACTGACGAGGGCCTCGCGGTCGTTGATCTTGATGCCGGGCACGTAATCGAGGCAGAGCACCCGCCGGGAGCTCAGCTCCCAGACCACCGCCGGGATGCGGATGCCGGGGTCGTCGAGGAACTGCTGGCGGAAGCGGGCGGCGTGCTCGGCCTCGAGGCGGAAATCGAGCTCCCGCAGCAGCACCCGCCGGCACTCCTTGGCGATGCCCACCCAGTCACGGCCGGCGCCCCAGCGGGGATGGCGCTGCACGGCGGCGGCCACCTGCTGCAGCACCTCAAGATCAAGGCGGAACAGGCGCTCCAGCCCGGGCCGCTGCACCTTGAACACCACCTGGCGACCGCTGCGCAGGCTGGCCCGGTGCACCTGGGCCAGGCTGGCCGAGCCGAGGGGCACCACCTCCAGATCGATGATCTCGGCCCGCCGCTCCCCCAGCTCCTGCTCCAGCAGGCTCTCCACCACCGGGAAGGGGAAGGCGGGCACCCGGTCCTGCAGATGGGCCAGCTCCTCGACCACGTCGGCGGGCAGGACATCGGGGCGGGCCGAGAGCAGCTGGCCGAGCTTGATGAAGGCCGAGCCGAGCTCGAGGAACTGGGCCGTGAGCCAGCGGGCCCGGCGGCGCTGGCGGGCGGCCTGGGCTTGCGGGGTGCGTCCGCCCGGGTAGGTCCAGGGGCGGGCGTCCCACCAGAGACCCGCCAGCAGCTGGAGCACGAGGCGCCAGATGCGCAGGGACCGCCAGAGGCGGGACAGAAGGATCCCGGGGGTGGAGAGGGCCGCCATCAGGGCTGCCCCGGAGACCGCGGCGGACCGTCGGGGGTTGCCGGCATCCGGTCGAGGCGCCGGGAGAGTTCGGCCACCTTGGCCCGCAGGGCATCGATGCGCTCCTGGGGATCCTCGGCGGCGCCGCCCCGTCCCGCGGCACCGGCGCCGCGGTCGTTCTCGATGCGTTCGGCTTCCATGGCCACCTCCTCCCAGAACAGACTCAGCTCCTGCTGCACCCGGGCGGGGGCCTCCTGGGCGAGGGCCGCCAGGGTGGCGGCCACGTCGGCCAGGCCGCTGCCCAGGCGGGCGGCCAGGCGGTTCATGGCCGCCTTGGCGAGGGACTGCGGCGCGCTCATGACTTGGCCGGAGGGATCACCGAACTGTGGCAGATCAGGGCTGGCTTCCGGGGGCCGGTGGGGCGCTCAGCGGCGGCGGGGCGATCGGCGCCGGGCCGGCCTCCTCCCGCTCCCG